>DYEX01000175.1 GCA_020725525.1 Desulfovirgula sp. | reverse complement strand
GAAAGCCGAGATGCCAGAGATCGAGAATCTCGAGGAGGCCCATACCATGCTGTCGAAAACCGTCGTCGAATGGACCAAGCAGTGGAAGCAGGAAGGCCTCGAAGAAGGCCTTGCCAAGGGCTTGGAAAAGGGACGAGAAGAGGGACGAGAAGAGGGTCGAGAAGAGGGTCGAGAAGAGGGTCGAGAAGAGGGACGAGAAGAGGGACGAGAACGCATGGCCAAAGCCATTCTTCGTCAGATCGAGCGCAAATTCGGCCCCTTGAACGAGGCTGACCGGCGCCGCATTCTCGAAGCGAGCGAAGAGGAGCTCGACGCCTGGGCCGACCGCATCCTCGACGCCGCCACCCTCAAGCAGGTCTTCAAGCACTGAAACCAGCCTTCTGGACGAAGCCCCGCCAAGGCGATTACGGTGGCAACCTATTAGCCAGGTTGGTTGCCCCCTATCGCAATTCAGGGTATCTCTCGATCTCCTCGATGGCCATCTGGATATCGAGGAAGAACTTTTCAGGTTTGTGAAGAGAAGACATTGAGGCGGGTTTTCTCGATGCCGTCGAGAAAATAAGGATTGCGGACACCTTTACGGGATACAAGATCAACTTTCCGGGAAAGAATGCTTTCCAGGCGCTCTTTTAAAGCGAGAAACCTCCCTAGCAGGTCGGGGTACCCAGGCTCGAACTCGACCAGGAAGTCGAGATCGCTGTCATCGCGGAATTCGGGGGTGGTTGCCGAGCCGAACAGGTCGAGCCTGGCCACGTGCAACTCTCGACAGACCGCAGCGATCAAAGGAATTCGGGAACGGATATCGTACATGAGGTCGCCGTATTTTCTCGAGAGACCCACCATCAGCGAGGAGGGGGACGTCGCCCCCATCGGGGGACAGGAAGATAGAATCTGGGATTTTCCACCCCATGAGGCCTCTTCATTGGCGCGTTCTTCGGTCCCTTGATCGGGTTTCGAAAGGCCGGTTTCAAGCGCCAGGCAATGGCTTACCTAATCTTCCCGGAATTTGACCGCGATCTCACCCATTGACGTCCAGCACGAGTTGCGCACGATATCAAGCCGCTTTGGACTTCTTGAGATTTCTGCCCAGCTTTCGCGATTCTTCCCATTCTTTGGTCTGCTGGGTGAACCAAGCGATCTTTTCAGGAATGGAAAAATTCTTGATTTCATTATTGATCCGATCGCGAGCCTCTCGAACCATTTCGACGCAGTCAATCTTCATCTTTTTCAAGGCGGGTCACCTCCCTGGGTGAAAAAATCTGAATGGTTCGATACCCCAGCTCCATGTTTACGGCATTGAACAGCCTGATTTTGTCGAACCGAACCAGGTGCTTGAAATTCCAACTGACGAGAACATCGACATTGCCGAGGGTAGCGAGGGCGATATGGAGCATGTCGGTATGGAAGCGAGGCTTCAGAATCCCCCGTTGGGAGTATTGCTCCATAAGTTCGAAGGCTTCCGTTGTGGGTGTGAGCAACTCTGGTTTTTTGTCGCAGAAAGCCTCGAAAAATTCCTGAACCTGCGCAGGGGCATACTTCAACTCGACGGGCGGTCACCGAGGACATGACCGGGAGCCAAATGCCCCGGTCAAAATCCTGAAAGAGGCCGATCGACCATTTCTCAAATTCAGGATCGAAGCACCCTCCAAAGACAGAGGTGTCAATATAGATCCTGGGCTTGCGCATGCGTATAGCTCTCTCACCCAATGATACGTTTGCCAGGAAAGAAAAACAAGAGGGCCCCCGGAAGGGGGCCCTCGATGAGGACAGGACGAGGAGTCTACGACTTAGAACCGGCTGTACAGCTCGGCCCAGAACATGTTGTAGTCGTAGTCGCCAGCGATGCCGCGACCAGCAGAGTAAGAGCGACTGCCAGCCAAAACACCGCCAGCATTATTCCGACCAGCGGTTACGGCATTACCAGTCATATCATGCATGGTGTAACCAACCCGGATCCGGGTATTTTCAGCGAGCTGGTACCGATACTCGAAGGTCAGGACGAAAGCTTGAGGATCGGACACGCCATAGTTGTTGTATTGGTCATACAGGGTGTTGGTCTTGGTATTCCCGGGGATGACGTCGGGCTGGCCGGCGAACTCGGAATTGGAGAACCCAGCGGAACCGAAAGCCACGCGAGCAGCGTCGTTGGAAACCGTGTCCTTCAGCTCATCAAGCCAGTCGCCAACCAAGCGGAAGTAGTGCTTGGTGTTGCGGGGGCGATATTCGACCTGAAGCTTGAGGTCATACATGTTCATCAGACCGTTGCGGAAGTACAGGTTGCCGCGGCTGATGTCTTCGTAGGGGGTCTCGATGCCGTCATCATAGCGGTGATCGTTGTCCAAACTAATCGGGCCAGCGTTCTCGTCGGTCCCGAAGGTGTAGGCCAACTTGGCGGCCCACTCCTTCTTGCTGTCCCACTTCACGGCGGCATGGCCGATCCATCCCTGCATATCGATACTCTGATAGTTGTTGGTCAGAACAGTAGGACCTGCAACGATGTCGAGTTCATAGTTGGTGTAGGCAACGCCGAGGTCGTAGTCCCAGTGCCCGGACTTCCCGATGGGGCCCTTTGAACCGAATTCAATATCCCAGACCTTATCCGACTTTTGGACCTGCAGATTGGCGGCGGTCAGGGCATTACCCAGATTGATCACGGGGATGGTATAACGGCCAAGCGACTGACCGGCATCACCGGCAATCCATTTTCCGGCAAAGAATCGGTTGTAGAGGTTAGGCTCATCTTGGCCAAAGAAGTTCAAATAGAGGTCGTGGTCGCGGTATTTGGTACCGAGAGTCAAACCCCAATAGTTCCGGAAGTCATTCTGGTTGCCTTGAGGAGGAGCGAAATCAGAATCATCTTTGTAGGAACCATGGTGCCGGTCATAGATGCAATACAAGCCGATGTCGACATCGCCTGAGCGTTTGTAGTATTTTACAGCGTCTACATAGTCGCTCAGCAGAAGACTGTGGCCGGTCGCATAGAAGTTCCGACCGAAGGTGAAGTCGCCGCCGAAGCGGAACATGTCTTTGATGTGCAAGTAAGCGAGATCAAGGTCGTTGCCCACATCACCGTTTTCCTTCACGCCACCGCGAAGCCCGTTTCCACCCCAAACATTTTGAGGATTGAGACCAACGAAGGGGCCTTCGTTCAAGCGATCGACCATGTGCCAGCGAGCCACCGCGGTAATGTTCTCGTCAATGTTGGCCTTGAACTGGAACCGGAGCTGGGTCTGGGTCTGGGAATTGTTTTGGTTACCAGTAGCATTAACCCCCACCGGCAAGTTAGCAGCCAGGGCGGGCGGAACGCCGAATTTATTCCAGTCGCGGGTGTGGATGAGGGAGGTGTGGCGGACGAGCATGTCGCCGGAGAGCTTCACCTTCTCCATGCCGCCCTTGGCCATGTAGTCCTTGATGCCCTCGACGTCTTTCTTCAGGGTGCTGACGTCTTCTTTGACGACCTGCATGTCGTCTTCGAGAGCGGTGACCTTGACGCCCAGCAGAGCCAGCTCGTCAGCGAACTCGACGGTCAGCTTCTCGAGGGTCTGGAGGTCGGACTTGGTGACCAGGTTGGTGCCCACGCCCTTCTCGAGCATCTGCTCGACGTTGGCGAGCATCTTGGCCACGACCATGGCGAAGGCATAGCGGGTGACGGGCTTGTCGCCCTTGTAGGTGCCATCGGGATAGCCCATCAGAATGCCCTTGGCGGCCAGCGTGTTGACCGCATCATAGGCCCAGTGGGACAGAGGAACATCGGAGAACGGATTGGCGCTGGCAGCGACGGTGCTGAACAGCATCGCAGCAACCAACAGAATCGAGAAACGTTTCATTTTTTCCCCCTTCAGGTATTTGATTGAGATTGAGATTTTGGTCGGGGGCTCTGTCGGTTCTCGGCCGTCGGAGTTCTCGGATTCCACTGAAGTGTCCATGTTTCCTTTAGCGTTTCCTTCGAACCCCTCGGGTGTCGCACCTCGAGAGACCACCCAGAATGAGGTTTCGGCTCACTGCCTTGGGCTACCTTATCAGGTCTCCACCTCCTTTCGTCATACCCAGGCCGTGCGATACAACTGCTTACACCTCGGGGCAAGAGTATATTGAACCATCTGCACAAAGTCAAGATTTTTTTTCGGCTCGCCAGCCTCGCCCCGAATCGGCCAGCCAGGCCATTTTGCACATATCACCGAACCGCACCATGTCCTACCGGACACTCTAGCATGGGTACAGATGGCCTTTACCAAGAAACATGAGTCGCTGCCGACTCAGGCTCCGAAGTATCTCGAATCTCGTGGCCAGATGGGCTTCCCTCAGGAGGTCGAGGGCAACACGTTTACGAATGCTGGTCG
>DYEX01000174.1 GCA_020725525.1 Desulfovirgula sp. | reverse complement strand
CTGTGCCGCTGACGCAGTGCAGGTGATGTCGGGTTGCACCTTTGGTAAGAGGAACTTCGTCTACAGGGACAACGGCAAATACGTCTTTACCTTTGCCTGCATGGGAGAGCGGCAAGCTTTGCGGGTAAGCTTGAAGGCAGGAGTGCTGAGCAGGGAAGGTGATGACTTTGTAACCCTCATGGAAAAGGTGGCCAACGGCGTAGCCACAGAAGGGGAGCGGGAGGAATTTTACCGCCGCCAGGAACCCCTGATGAAGTACATTCTGGAAGGCCCGGCGGAAGAAATTTTTGAAATGCAATTTGTAGATTCAGAAATACGTCTTCCCGAGCTCTGCCTGGAGATGATAACCTGCAGCCGCTGCGGCGAAGAAATGATGAAAGATCATGCCTTTTTTCAAGAGGGACGTCCGGTCTGTAAGGAGTGCTTAGTATAGATTACCGGAGGCCTGAGAAGAACCGGGAGGTAAAAAACAGTGATAGTTGCGGCGACCAATTTTACACCATCATAATGGACACAACTTACCGCGGGCAATCCATTCACCTGAGCAACATTTTTATAGAGACCGTCCCTGAAAATCCATCCCCTTGTGGGGTGGGATGAAAGGGGCATCGTCCGGTAGGGCGATTAGTACTTTTCAAACATACATTCCTAATGATATAATATATCTGTACTCTTTGACAATCGGTAGGGGGTTGCAGCGGGTCAATGGGCCGCTGCGGTCGAAAATAAACGGCCACGAAGGCCTACAATTTCCTTTTCACGAAGGAAATGGTCGTCGTGGCTTTTTCTTTTTGCATCAGGTGTAAATTTTCATAATGAAGGGAGTGAGTTGCCCTGGATATCAGGGAAATTTTATCGAAGATCCAGCAGGATCAGATTACCATCATCCAGGAAGAGGTATCGGTCCAGTTCGATAACCACCAGCAGACGCCCCTGGGGTTTCAATGGCGCAACAAACACTACGAGGTGTTGGAGCCTATTCTGGTAACGAGATCCACAGGAGGTCACCTGCACTACCTTTTGCTCACCGATGGAGGCGTCTTTAACCTGACTTTGGTACGCGAAAAAGAGGATTATCCCTTTTGTAAAAGCAGGTGGGTTTTGAGGTACCGGGTGAAGGACGGTGTTCCTGCTAAAAAGGAAAGTCATGGTTTTAGCAATGTGATTCCTTTGTATCCAGCAAACCGCAGAAATAACTTTTTATCTTTGCCGCAGGGAACAAGTAAGTTAATGGTGGTTCCCGTGCCCCTTTTAAACATTGTT
Organism: Desulfovirgula sp.; assembly: GCA_020725525.1. Taxonomy (GTDB): domain Bacteria; phylum Bacillota; class Desulfotomaculia; order Desulfotomaculales; family Desulfovirgulaceae; genus Desulfofundulus. The sequence goes on along the minus strand of DYEX01000174.1, from coordinate 437 downwards.
CATTTTCACGGGCATCTTTGTCCGGAACTGGCCGTAGGCTATCGGGTTGGACTGGTTGCTCAAAAAGAACTGGGCCTTACGCGCGAAAAGGCAAAGGATTTCTTTGTTTTGGCAGAAAACATGACCTCTGCCATTGATGCCTTACAGTTCATGACAGGCTGTACCATAGGAAATCAGAACTTTTTTGCCTATGACCTGGGCAAACACGTTTATTACTTTGGTTGTTTCCCTGCCGGTTCTGAGCCCCGGCAGGAGGCTCTGCGGGTGGCCTTGATTAACCCAATTGTCGACCTCAGTCACCAGGGTGAAATAGAAAAGAGGATCGTTGCCGGCCGGGCCAGTGCAGCCGATTTAGAAGAATACCAGCAGGCCATTGATGATGCCGTGCGGGAGATATTGAGCATTCCCGATGAGAACTTGTTCGTGAAGTCCAGGGT
>DYEX01000028.1 GCA_020725525.1 Desulfovirgula sp. | reverse complement strand
TTCGATCCCCGTCACCCGCTCCAGTAAAGTCAAGGCTTCCGTGGTTGGAAGCCTTTTTCTATTGGTCGGTTACTGAATCGATGGAAGAACCGGAAGAACCAGGTTATCAAGGAATTACCCCACACTTTTCAGGGAAGTGTAGAGGGCCATAGAATCCATGAAGGCCGGCTACGAAAAGCAGATTCTAGAAATTTTATGCTGAAGTTGGCCGACTGACGACTAAAAGTTAATCCTGGATAGAGTATCAAGAATGAAATTGTCATAAGTAAAGCGAATATTTTCTCATCATTCTGGAATCAAGGCGAGGCAGATGGCAATGAAAGCAGAACGCATTTTCGGTGGGGGGGGGGGTACTACCTCTACTCTTTCAGCGTAGTCAGGGATACCATGCTTGCTCTGGCAGCCTGACCATAAATAATATGAGGTTTTGTTCGAGCATTCCTGTCCATGGTATATAGTGGCAGGAATGAATTTTTATGGGTTTAAAGGTTTGGTTTGCGCCTGGGATTGGTTTGCCGGGGGTGTTGAGCATGGGTCCGCGCGTTGGTATCAGGGCTCAAATTGCTGGCCTGCTGTTGGTTGCTATCCTGCTGGCCGCCTATGTTTTATTCCAGGTAGTTCAGACAACGGTGAAACTGAACCAGATAGCCGTTGTGGTGAACAAAATAATCGCGACTGCCCAACTGCACGACCATGTGCTCAGACAGTCAAATGCCATAGGGGGTACATGCTTTACCGCCAGCCTGCCTACCGGGAAGAATTCCGCCATTATGCCCGCCTCAGCCAGCAGGAAATGGAACAACTGCGGCAGGTGGTCCGCCCGGCCCGCAAGGTCCTGGTAGAGGAAATCCTGGTCCGGCAGCAAAAGTATGTCGCCCTGTGTGAAAAAGAAATCATTCCCCTGGTAGAGCAGGGAAACATTGAAGGTGCAGCCCGCGTGGCCCAGCAGAGCGGCGCGGTAATTCTGATTAAGGAAATGCTCGACCGGGTGGATAAATTGCAAGAAATGCGTCTGATGGACCTGAACGAGTCCCTGCATGAGGCTATTTTCAGCACCAGGCAGGCTCTCTGGTGGGGATTTGGCGGCGGGTTGCTCATCCTTTTCACAGGTGCCATCTTCGGCTTTCTGGTAAACCGCAGGCTAACCCTGGAAAACCTCGTCTACCGGCTCATCCTTTTGAATACCAGAAATGCGATAATCGTGGTACACCGTGACGGCCGTATTTACCTGATTAACCGGGCGGCGGAGGAAATTTTCGGTTTAAATGGCAGAGCAGTGGCGGGGCTGCTTTTTGAGGCCGTAAGGTATTGATGCCCTCCGTTACGCTTCTTGGAAAAATTTCTGTAAGAAAAACTCGAGCCTCTCCAGTCAGGTGCATCGCCAGGATGACCGCAGACGGTAGTGTCAAACGGTCGACTGGTTCACAAAACGAACTGAGTGGTCTTTCGGGATATAGAAATAATTCACAAACTGCTGGCTCAACAACCCCAATAATTGTTAATACACTGATTTGCCATTCATCCTCTAATTTGTTTTTTTGGGCTACCGTAAAATACAATTAGCCGGAATTTTCTTGACCTTGAGAAATTTCTCACCTTATTGTTTAAGCCAGGTAGTTGTGAAAGCAGCGGCTGTAGAAATACTGCCGAGGGTTGCACGGAAACCTGGTGCGGTTGTCACAGCAATGACGGCCGCTCCGGGGAAACCCTCCGGCGATTAAAAGGCGGTCAAAATTAAAAGGCCGTCAGCGCCTGTGCAGCCGCGACAAGGGTTTCATCAGCCCGGGCGGGGAGGCTGGTCTCCCCTTTAAAAGGCGGGATGAGGTTACTACAACCCAGCAATAACGGGGGTGAAAGCGCATCTGAGAACCAGGTACTGAAACGTTAAGGAAATATGGTGGCGGCACAGAAATTCTGCATGAGCAGCCGGAGATAAGGGAGGGGAGGAAAACGATGGCTGACAAGGTCTGTGAAGTTAGAGAAGCAGTTGCTGACCCGGGACCGCTGGGGTTGGCCTGTTTTGCCCTTACCACCTTTTGCCTCAGCCTGGTAAACGCTGGTCTCGTTGTAAAAGAAGCAGTCGGCGTCGTTATTGCTTTGGCCCTGGCATATGGCGGTGCAGTTCAAATTCTGGCGGGCATGTGGGAATTTAAGAAAAACAACGTTTTCGGTGCTACAGCCTTTTCTTCTTACGGTGCCTTCTGGGTAGCCTTTGGTTTGTTTGAATTGTTTGGAACCCTGCAAATCTATACCATCCCTAAGCAGGGTGTCCTGATGTTCCTTGTGGCTTGGACTATCTTTACATTTTATATGTGGATAGGCAGCTTTGCTACTAACAAAATTCTGGTTATTATATTCACTTTGTTAATTATTACCTTTATCCTGCTGGACATAGGAGCTGCGGGCATTCATCTTGCCCACACATGGGGCGGTTATATGGGAATTGTAACTGCGCTTGCTGCCTGGTATGCTTCCGCCGCTGGGATTTTAAACACAGTTTTCGGGCGTGTGGTGCTACCGGTGGGGCATAAAAAATAACCCTGGATTCATGGGCCTGAGCGGAAATTACTGCTCAGGCCCCTTTTGGTAGATAACATCAAGCCATTTGGATTTTGCTTATATTTTTATTTTTGATTGACAATTAATGTTTATTTTGATACTTTAAAATCACCGTTCGCCTGGCGTCGGTCAAAAGCAGCTTATTTGAGGTAAAATTTTGGCCGGAACATGAGTTTATCACGTTTGGGTACGTATGTCCACGTGCTTAGGAGCGGTACGTAAAATGAAAAGGGGGGAGACACATGCCGGAAACGAAAAAAGTTAGGGAGCTCATGGTGCCGCTGTCCGAATACCCGGTGGTGTATGAAACCGATACCCTGAAGGATGCCATTAAGGTGCTTAGAAATTACCGCGCCGCCGGCCATGAGCACCGTTCCCTGCTGGTCTTCAGCAAGACCAGGAAAGTAGGGAATGAGGAGCAACTGGTGGGGATTCTTACCACCCGGGACATCTTGAATGCCATTAAGAAAAACCGCATGCTTTACGACAATACTGAACTCTTCACCATGTCCTGGGCCTTTTTCTACCGCAAGGAGCCCCTCAATGAACTCACCGTGACCAGGGTGGGGCAGGCCATCCGGCCCCTGGTCGATGCTTACGTACAGGTTGACGATACCGTAACCAGGGCCATCGAATTGATGATGACCAAAAACGTGAATATCCTGCCCGTGTTCGAGGGTAAAAAAGCCGTGGGCATCATCAGGGCGATAGACATTTTGGATTACATCGCCGAGATGCTGTAACGGGACTCCATAATCTACCTGTGACTGCTTTAAAACGCCATTTAACCGCCGCTTTCACTGCGTTGAGCCTGTCTCTTGGTGCATGCCGCCCGCTAGTGGCTCCTGCCAAACTAAAGGCATCAGGATCTTGTCTGGCTGGCCTGGACCGGGGTATAATGTAAAAAGGATTAACATAAGGAGGCGGATTTGATCCTATGGGCAAGCACATCAAAACCATCGGCCGCCCCTCCCTGGCCAAGACTGTTCAGGGCAGGGGTTGCGGGGAATGCCAGACTTCCTGCCAGTCGGCCTGCAAAACCTCCTGCACCGTGGGTAACCAGGCCTGCATGAAGGATGACAAGTAATTAAAAAACCTGATCCCGTCCGGGATGAGGTTTTTTTCTTGAGGGAAGGGCTATGATTCACAAATTTATCTTTGACGAACACCGCATTGTACTGGATGTCAACAGCGGTGCTGTGCACCTGGTGGATGAACTGACCTGGCACCTGCTGGACGATTATCCCCTTCTCAGCCCCCGGGATTTAGCAGCCAAGCACTCCCGTTGTTACCCGGTGTCCGAAGTGCAGGAGGCCGTTAGCGAAATCGAAGAGCTGGTCCGGGAAGGCCTGTTGTTTTCTCCCGACCCTTTAAACGGCCATTATGAACCGGCGGGTAACGAGGTGGTCAAGGCCCTTTGCCTGCACCTGGCCCATGACTGCAACCTGGCCTGCCGCTACTGCTTTGCCGGGCAGGGTCGCTTCGGCGGCTCCGGTGGACTGATGCCTTTGGAAACGGGGCGGCGGGCGCTGGATTTCCTCTTTACCGCTTCCGGTTCCCGGCGGCATGTGGAAGTGGATTTTTTTGGGGGAGAGCCGCTGTTGAACTTTTCCGTCCTGCAGGCGCTTGTGGAGTACGGCCGGCAGAAGGCTGCTCAACTGGGCAAGGTAATCAAGTTTACCGTAACCACCAATGCTTTGCTCCTCACCCCGGAGGTAGGCCGTTACTTAAACGATCATGATCTGGCAGTGGTGCTCAGCCTGGACGGGCGGCAGGAAGTCCACGATGCCATGCGCATCTTTCCCGGCGGCCAGGGTTCCTACGGGCGGGTGCTGGGCAATATCAGCCGTTTCGTTTCCTCCCGGCCGGGGGGTGAGTATTATGTGCGGGGCACCTTCACCCGCCATAACCTGGATTTTTCCCGGGATGTGCTGCATATGGCCGACCTGGGATTTGAGCACATTTCCGTGGAGCCGGTGGTGGCTGCCTGCGATGAAGAGTATGCCTTACAGCCTCAGGACGTGCCCCGCATCTGTGCGGAATATGAAGAGCTAACCCGGCAAATACTCAGCCGCGCCCGGAAGGGCCAGCGGATCAACTTTTTCCACTTTATCATCGACCTGGACGGGGGACCGTGCCTGCCCAAGCGCTTGACGGGGTGCGGGGCCGGGCGGGAATACCTGGCCGTATCGCCCGAGGGCAAACTTTACCCCTGCCACCAGTTTGTGGGCCGGTCTGAATACTGTATGGGGGACGTGGAGCGGGGGATCGTTCGCCCCGAACTGGTGGAAGAGTTTCGAGCTGCCCATGTGTACAACAAAGATGCCTGCAGGGACTGCTGGGCGCGTTTTTACTGCAGCGGCGGCTGCCATGCCAATGCCCATGCCTTTAACGGCAATATCTTTACGCCCTACGAAATTGCCTGTGCCCTGATTAAAAAGAGGATTGAATGTGCCCTGTATTTGAAAGTCGCGCTGGCGAACGAACACTTTTAAAATAAACGGTTACTCCAGTGTTCCCGGACCGCGCCCGGATATTAAGTAAGATCATAAATTGCTGAAAACAAGAGAAATTGGATTAAAATTGGCATTTTCCCGTGCTTAAGTAGTTTTACTGGTTTAAATTCACCGTGATATAATACGCCCATCAGTTATATATTTAGTAAGAGATCGACATGGCCTGACAAACAACCTGTTTTTTGTATCTGAGTTGTCGGTTGTCTGGATGGCCAACCAATCATTCCCCAAAGGAGTAGTAACTGTGTTTTTTCTCCGCCCTAAAAATTCTTTTGTATTTGAGTACATAAACCGCGGCAAGAAAGCGGTGCGACGCCTACTGTTCGAGGATCCCCTGACTCCGGCCCAGGTAATCTGCCTGGTGGCCATTACAGTGGTGGTAATGACCTATGGGTCCATGTTGACGCGTGCTTTTGGCGGTTGGGCCTTGCTGGTGGACGACCGGGTGGTGGCTGTTTGTTCAAACCGGGAGGTGCTGGAGGAAGCCATCAGTAAAGGATTTAATTTTGGGGAATCTACCCGGGGTATGTCCCGCCGGGTGACCATTCGCCGGGCTGTTGCCGGGGAAGGGCCGCTGTTATTGGAGGACCGGCAACTGGAGGAAAACCTCGCCCGGGCTCTGGGTGCCGAGGCCCGGGGCACCGCCCTGGTGGTGAACGATGAGGTTAAGCTGGTGGTAGCCGACCGGCAGGTAGCCAGGCAACTGGTGGAGCAACTAAAAGAACGGTACAGTTTTCCCGGGGCAGATGTGCGTCTGGTGGAGAAGGTGAGCTTTAGAGATATCCGGGTACCTTCCTCTGCCATTTTGAGTTTCCAGGAAGCCATGGCATTGATTCAGACGGGTGGGCGTGAACTTGCCCGCTATACCGTACGGTCCGGAGATACCCTGTGGGACATAGCCGCCAGGGCCGGCATACCGGTGGAAGAGCTCCAGGCGGCCAATCCGGGTTTGACCCCCGAGAAATTGCAAATCGGTCAGGAACTCTATCTGTCCCGTACTGCACCGGTGATCAATGTTATGGCTACCACACGGCGCATCGAAAAGCGGGAAGTTCCCTTCACGGTGGAACGGCGGCGGGACAATAACATGTACCGCGGCCAGTCCCGCATTTTGCAGCCGGGAAAACCCGGTCTGGAGGAGGTTACTTACCAGATCTCCTATTTAAACGGCCGGGAAGTGGGCCGGGAGGTGCTTGAAAGACGGGTTCTCAAGGAATCCCGGAGCCAGGTGGTGGCGGTGGGTTCGCGGATGTTGCTGGCTTCCCGTTCCGGGGCAGGAGAGCGGCTGGCCTGGCCTACAGTTGGCGCCATTGAGTCACCCTTCGGGCACCGCTGGGGGCGGTTGCATACCGGCGTGGACATAGCTGCCGGTACCGGTGCTCCGGTCCGGGCCGCTGAATCGGGACGGGTAACCAGTGCGGGCTGGAATGGAGGCTACGGCTTGACGGTGGACGTTTACCACGGGGATGGCGTGGTTACCCGTTACGCCCACCTGTCCAGGATTGAGGTACGGGTCGGCCAGCGGGTGGAACGCGGGCAGTTGCTGGGACGGGTAGGAAGCACCGGCAATACCACCGGGCCCCACCTGCACTTTGAGGTGCTGGTCAACGGGCAGCCCGTGAACCCGGCGCGGTTCCTGTAATGTATAGTTTTAGCCACGCGGGTTATTGGCAGGGCGAAATCCCGCGTTTTAAAGGGATTATCCGGTTCAGTTTAAAACCACACACCCCTCCTTAACTGGATGACCTGGAGGAGGGGTGTTTTTATGTGTCATTGTATTAACCAATATTTGCCATTTATAGCACGCAACTTGCTTTTTCCGGCTAAAATATGCGGTAAAATTGCAGGGAAAAACCATTTAAACGAGAAATTTTTAATCAATTTGTTATAATTAATATATTGTCATGTGTTAAGATTTTTGGAGGGACGAGCTTTGCTGGACAATCAGCGGAACAACCAAATTCAGCAACCCAATAATAATGATTTAAATCCTTTTTCCCGGCCAGGAAAAAAACAAGATAGGGGAATTGAACGTTGTTTTAACGTTCCTTTTATAACTAACCTGGCTATGAGAGAGAAACAGATTCAGCAAAATTATCGCCCGATTATTGCTGTGCATAAGTGGTTTGCCCGTCGCCCGGGTTCGCTGTTTCGAGCCTTGCTCCTTTCAGAATTTGTGGGCGGGGACCTGGAGACAAACTATTTCCGTTCCCAAACTCAAGGCTTCGCAAGGGCCTTGGATCGGAGAATTAGATTTTCACCTTTTTCTTCGCTATATATTATATGTGGTTGTGTTCAGCCTGAAGAACAATTGTGGTATAATGGTCGAAAAACAGTTTGCTTTAAAAAGGGGTTATAGTCATGGGCATTTCTTACCGTGAACGCAATAAAAGGCGCCAGCGGATTGCCTTTATTATCCTCACCGTTTTTCTTTCCCTGGGTTTACTGGGGACTTCCATCGGCTGGTTTTTTGACCTTCCTTCTTCCAACCAGCCTTCCGGGGCAGAGCCGCCGTCTCCGGAAAAAATAATTGCGGATCTGGAGTCCCGGGCCAAAGCCAACCCTGAAGATGCCGATATTGCCGCCCGGCTGGCCCGGGCCTACCTGGATGCGGGAAAAATGGACCAGGCCCTCAAGGCCTACGAAAAAACCGTTCAACTGCAACCCGACAACAGTGACTTTCGCATCGAGCTGGCGCTGGTCCAGTTTTTACTGGGGCGATACGATCAGGCTGTGGCCAGTCTCAGGGAAGAAATCAGCCGTCACCCCGACAATGCCCGGGCCCACTATTATTACGGCCAGGTCCTGGCCCTGGGGAAGGGGGACTACGAAGGTGGCATCCGGGAGCTGGAAAAATTTATTCAGCTTACCGGTCAGGGGGATGACGTGGCCCAGGCGCGTAAAATGATCGAGGAGTGGAAGGCGCAGTTGAAAAAGTAAACAAGCGGGAACCGCTTACTGCGACTGGTGCATGTGTATCAACCGGTAACTGGCTTCGGATAACGCCGGGCCCCGGCGTTTAGGCGATCAGGGGACTGGCGTAATAACTCGGACCAGGCGGGGTTGCCTTTAGTTTCCTCTAGGAGGAGGACCCCGCTAACGTTTATAATTTTAAAGAGAAAAATTTTAAATAAGGCCCCCGGGAGGAGGCCCTTATTTTTTAACTGGTTAATGAGCTAATTGGCCATGTAATATTATGTTATTAATGGGAGGTGGCACCTGTGAACATTTGCCCCCTTATTACTCCACAACCTCCCCCTGGTACGGGGCAACTTTTTATCTGGTTCTGGTTAAAAATACTGGCCGTTTTTGTGGCCCTCGTGTTTGTCCTCGTCATACGGGTACCCGGGCAAATACGGGGGTACGTTTACAACATCTTTCGCGAGGTGGCCCGGGCGCAGGTGATGATCAGCACCCGCCATATGCTCACTCTATCCGACGGTCATTTCGTAGTGCGCTACTATCCCGGGGATGCCGACAGTGCCCGGCTGGTGTTAAAAACCGCGCAGGAGTTATACCCGCTGGTGGTGCGGGACTTTCGCTTTTCCTCAAAGAAAAAGATCCCCCTGGTTGTCCATCCCACCCGGGAGTCACTGAATGCCAGTTTTGGCTGGCCGGCCAGTGAAAGTGCCATGGGGGTGTACTGGGCTGGTGTGATCAGGGTTCTTTCCCCCACTGTCTGGATAGATGGCCGGGATCCGCAACAAGTGGAAGAGATTTTTGTTTCGACGGGGCCGGTAGCCCATGAGTTAACCCACATGGTGGTAGACTATATTACACGGGGTAACGTACCCCGCTGGTTCACTGAAGGTATCGCCCAGTATGAAGAATACAAGATCACCGGCTTTCGGCTTGCAAAAGCCGGAGATTTTCCGGAGCAACAGCTCTATGATTTTGCGGAGATGGAACGTAACTTTGACCGGCTGCCCAACCAGGCCCTGGCGTACTGGCAGTCGCTGGCAGCTGTGGAATACCTGGTGGGAGTATATGGTGAGGAAAGCCTGCATAAAATTTTAGCAGCCCTGGGACGGGGACGGGATATGGATGGAGCCCTGCAGGAAGTCACCGGAGGGGATCTGGAGCAGTTCACGGCCGGCATGCGGTCCTGGCTTGACCGATTTTTGGCCGCCGAAGGCCCCGCCCTTTAGGGTTGGGGTTCAGCGAAGTTAGCGTGTTAGCTGAATACTTCAGCTGGAAAAGGCGATTTTTTGCAGGAATTGTGGGGAGGGATCGAGAATATAGGTTTAGTTTTTGGATGACGGGAGGAAAACGTTTTCTATGGATAAATTGGTTGTTGCCGGGGGAACATCCCTGCAGGGTCGGGTTGCCATTAGCGGGGCTAAAAACGCTTCCCTGGCTATTTTGTGTGCGGCAGTAATGGCCACTGAACTGGTAACCCTGGAAAATGTTCCCGATATCAGGGATGTGCAGGTAATGGTGGAGATCATCCGTTCGCTGGGGGCACAAATACACCGCACTCCAGGTGGCAGTTTACGCATTCTCATGACCGGTCCACCTGAGGAAATGCCCCCTTACCACCTGGCGAAACAATTGCGGGCTTCTAATTTGCTGCTGGGGCCCTTGGTGGCCCGTTTTGGCCGGGCGGAAATTCCCCTGCCCGGAGGCTGTAATATTGGGCTCAGGCCCATGGATTTGCATTTCAAGGGTCTGATTGCTTTGGGGGCACAACTTTCCCTTGAACGGGGAACGGTCATTGCCCGGGCCACCAGGCTGGAAGGGAACCGGGTGTATCTGGATTTCCCCAGTGTAGGTGCTACGGAAAATATCATGATGGCCGCCTGTCTGGCGCGGGGACAGACAGTGATTGAGAATGCCGCCAGGGAGCCGGAAGTGGTGGATCTGGCCAACTTTTTAAACTGTCTGGGTGCCAGGGTGCGGGGAGCAGGAACCGATGTGATCAAAATCGAGGGAGTGGATTCCCTGGGCGGGTGCCTGCGCTACGCGGTTATACCCGACCGTATTGAGGCAGGCACCTTCATGGTGGCGGCAGCGGCTACCCGGGGAGATGTGGTCTTGGAAAACGTCATTCCCCGTCACCTGGAGCCATTGATTGCCAAGCTGCGAGAAGCCGGGGTAGAGGTAGAAGAAGAGGAGGATCGTGTTCGGGTCAGAGCTACCGGTCCTTTAAACCCCATTGATATCAAAACCATGCCCTATCCGGGGTTCCCCACGGACATGCAGTCCCAAATGATGGCCCTGCTGTCCACCGTTCCCGGCACCAGCGTGATCGTGGAAAATATTTTTGAAAACCGTTTCAAAGTGGCCGATGAACTGAAACGTATGGGTGCCCGGATCAAGGTGGAAGGCCGCCTGGCCGTGGTGGAAGGTGTGGAGCGGTTGCAGGGGGCCTGCGTACGGGCCACGGATTTGCGGGCCGGGGCTGCGCTGGTGGTGGCCGGATTGATGGCTGAAGGCGAGACTCACATCGGCAACACCATCTATATAGACCGGGGCTATTTCAATTTAGAACGTAAGCTAAAAATGCTGGGGGCCAGGGTATGGCGTACTCCATTAGAATCAGATGAACTGGTCGGAAAAGAGTCCGCCAAAAAAAGCGCCTCGTTTTAAAGAACAAAAGCAAAAGAACAAAAACAAATGAGTAAAAGCAGTGGGAAGAAACGATGCATATTACGTTGTTGTGCGTTGGAAAGTTGCGGGAAGACTTTCTGCGGCTGGCCCAAACGGAATACGTCAAGCGACTCCAGCCATATGCCCGGCTGGAAATAGTGGAAGTCAGGGAAGAAGTTCTGCCTCCGGCTGGGGAAAAGGGTGCAGTGGAAATGGTCCTTAAGAAAGAAGGAGAGCGCCTTTTACAAAAAATTCCCGACAAAAGCTTTACTGTAGCCCTGGATAGAAAGGGAGTAATGCTTACCTCCGGGGAATTTGCCGGCCTCCTGCAAAACCTGGGTATACAGGGGCAAAGCAGGTTGTGTTTTATCATCGGAGGGAGCGCGGGGTTGGCCGAAACAGTCCTGAGCAATGCCTCAATGCGGCTGTCCTTTTCCAGGTTTACTTTTCCACACCAGTTAATGCGTATTATTTTGCTGGAACAACTATACCGGGCCTTTAAAATTATCCGTGGTGAAAAATACCATCGCTAAAACATATTGATTGAAAAGGAACTGGATAGTCAATAGGGAACCAGATTACAGCAGGAATAACACGATTTTTAGCGAACAAAGCATTTAAGGTATTTAAGTTTTTTTGTAAAAATTTTTTATCGTTAATTTGAGGGCTTTCGGGAGGAATAGGTTAAAACGCATCGAATTATTTAGTGTCGGGGGCCTTGCATCAGGAAGGGTTTTCAGAAGGCTCGTGAGTAAAAGGACAAGTTTTCTTTCTAAAAAATTTAAAATTTAAAGGAGGTAATTCTGATGTACGTAGTAACTGTGGATCATGACAAGTGTGAAGGCTGTGGCGAGTGTGTGGACTCCTGTCCGGGCAGCGTGCTGGAGATGAAGGACGGCAAGGCGTTCGTGGTCAATTCCGATGATTGCCTCGGATGCGAGACATGTGTTTCCGTTTGCCCGTCGGGTGCGGTGACACTGGAAGAAAGGTAAGATATAACTGACAGCGGAAGAGGGGTGAGAGGAGGGGGGAAGTTTTTCTGGCTGTGTCTTGAGGTAATTTGATTCGGGAATAATGCGAAGAGGCAAAGATACATTTCAGGGTTGATAAAGGAGGCATGCTGATGTTTCAACCGAAGAGGCCTCAAAGAGAATTAAAGTACGAAGAACTGCGGATTTATACCGATGAGGAACTGAATAACTTTTCCGAAGAAGAATTAAAAGATTTCAAAATCAAACATGACATTCCCGCCTTAGAAGAACTCGAAAAAGGACCGTGGCCAAGCTTTGTTGCCGATGCCAAGCAGGAAGCCCTGCGCCGGAGAAAGCTTGCCGACGACCGGGTCATGATTGACCGCTATGTGGTAGAGGATCTGCTGGGTCAGCTGGAGCTTTCCTTTAAGGACGGCGAGACCCACTGGAAGCACGGCGGTATCGTGGGCGTATTTGGCTATGGCGGCGGCGTCATCGGTAGATATTCCGATGTGCCGGAGAAGTTCCCGGGTATAGCCCATTTCCACACCATCCGCGTCAACCAGCCGGCCAGTATGTTTTATAAAACCGACTTCCTGCGGGCCCTTTGTGATCTGTGGGAATACCGGGGTAGCGGCCTTGTGAATATGCACGGTTCCACCGGGGATATTATCCTTTTGGGAACCACCACCGAACAGCTGGAGCCCATCTTCTACGACATGACCCACGAACTGGATCAGGACCTGGGCGGCTCGGGTTCCAACCTGCGGACACCCTCCTGCTGTATCGGTAAAGCCCGCTGTGAATGGGCCTGCTACGACACCCAGGAAATGTGCTACGAGATGACCATGCATTACCAGGACGAGCTGCACCGCCCGGCCTTCCCGTACAAGTTTAAGTTCAAGTTCGACGGCTGCCCCAACGGCTGTGTGGCTTCCATTGCCCGCGCCGACATTTCCTTCATCGGCACCTGGCGCGACGACATCCGTATCGACCAGGAGGCCGTGAGGGCTTACATCGCCGGCGACATTGTTCCCAGGGGCGGTGCCCACAGGGGCAGAGATTGGGGCAAGTTTGACATTCAAAAGGAAGTCATCGACCTCTGCCCGTCCCAATGCATGTGGATGGAAGACGGCAAGCTGGTGATCGACAACAAGGAATGTGTGCGCTGCATGCACTGCATTAACGTAATGCCGCAGGCGCTCAGGCCCGGTACGGATACCGGCGTGAGCATCCTGGTGGGTGCCAAGGCCCCTATCCTGGAAGGTGCACAAATTTCGCAGGTGATTGTGCCCTTCATGAAAGCGGAGCCTCCCTACGATAACGTCAAAGAGGTAATCGAAAGAATCTGGGAATTCTGGATGGAGGAAGGAAAGAACCGCGAGCGTGTTGGAGAGCTCATCCAGCGTGTCGGTTTGCCCAAGTTCCTGGAGGTAATCGGCCTGCCGCCTGCTCCGCAGATGATTAAGGCGCCGCGTGCCAACCCGTACATCTTCTGGAAGGAAGAGGACGTCACCGGCGGATTCACCAGAGACATTAAAGATTACCGGGCCAGACACAAGAGGTAAAAAATTAAGGGGGTTTGTTGGATGGCTCTTTCCACTGGGAAGTTCGGTAAATACGATCCGCAAAATCCGACCAAGGACAGGATTACAGATATCGGTCCGCGCCACTACTGGGAATTCTTCCCCCCCAGCATTCAAAAGAACTACGGCAAGTGGCTCTATCACGAGGTTCTCGAGCCGGGCGTGCTGGTGCACGTTTCCGAGACCGGAGATAAGGTCTATACCGTCAGGTGCGGTTCGCCCCGCCTGATGACCGTGCATCATGTGCGGGAAATTTGCGACATAGCTGACAAGTACTGCAACGGCTATGTGCGTTTCACTACCCGCAACAACATAGAGTTTATCGTGGACAGCCTTGAAAAGGTGGAAGCGCTGAAGAAAGACCTGTCGAGCCGCAAGTTTGTTTCCGGGAGCTACAAGTTCCCCGTTGGCGGCACGGGTGCCAGCATCACCAATATCGTGCATACCCAGGGATACGTGCACTGCCATACCCCGGCCACAGACGCTTCCTCCCTGGTCAAGGCCGTCATGGACGAGCTTTTTGAATACTTCACCGGTATGACCCTGCCGGCCAAGGTGCGTTTGGCGGTGGCCTGCTGCCTGAACATGTGCGGTGCGGTCCACTGTTCGGATATCGCCCTGCTCGGTATTCACCGGAAGCCTCCGATCATTGACCATGAGGTCATTGATCAGGTCTGTGAGCTTCCTCTGGTCATTTCTTCCTGCCCCACGGGCGCCATTTCGCCCGACAAGACTCCGGAAGGCAGGAAGACCCTCAAGATTAAGGTTGACCGCTGCATGTTCTGCGGCAACTGCTACACCATGTGCCCGGCGCTGCCCATTGCCGACAAGGAAGGCGACGGTGTAGCCATCCTGGTGGGCGGCAAGATCTCCAACTCCATCAGCGAGCCCAAGTTCTCCAAGGTCGTGGTGGCTTACCAGCCCAACAACTTCCCGCGGTACCCGGAAGTCGTTCAGACCGTGAAGAAGATTGTGGAGGTTTATGCCGCCGACGCACGGAAGCACGAGCGGCTGGGCGACTGGGCCGAGCGCATCGGCTGGGAGAAATTCTTTGAGAAGACCGGCATACCGTTTACCGAGCACCTCATTGACGATTACCGCCTGGCCTACGACACGTTCCGGACCAGCACCCAGTTCAAGTTCACGGAAGCGGCCTGGAACGTTTCCAGGGCGGCCGGTGGGATTGACTAAGTTCTGTAGCGGGCAGGCGTTGTTTAAATAACGCCTGCCCCGGTCACTTCTATTTATAGCGAGAAAGGGTGGGATTACCTGTGATGGATGAGATTAAAAAAGCGATTGTCGAGTATGCCAGCACCAGTAGAAAAACGCGGTTTTATTTCAAGGATATGGAAAAGGCCGTGCAGGAAAAAGTTCCCACTGCCAAGGCCAGGGAAATTAAGAAGGCAGCCAGCGAGCTGATCAATGAGGGCACGCTGATCTACTTCTCCACCGGCAGCACCACCATGTACGGCCTGAAGGACCGGTGCGCGTCCGACGAGCCACAGCAATAGACTTTTTATATAGAGCTGGTTGATCTTTTTGTTCTGATGTGGCTCAGAACGGCTTGCTATTCGCAACGAGTAGCGGCCTTAATTTTTGTCGGATAGGGGGTGTACCATGGAAAACGCTAACGGCTCCCAAACCTTTGTGGAAAAACAGGTGAACATGTTGCAAAGCAACCCCGGTTGTGCTACGGCCAAATATAATCTGGGGGTACTGCTCATGGAGCAGGGTAGGTTTGATGAAGCAAAAACCCTCTTTGAAGAAGCCATTGCCGATGGAACCCGGATGTTTGAGGCTTACGTCAACCTGGGTTATATCTATTTCAAACAGGGGGACCTGGAAAAAGTAGAGGAATGCAACCGCAGGGCGGTGCAAATAGAGCCCCGCTACACCCGGGGTTATGCCAACCTGGGTTTTGTTTACCTCCAGATGGGAAAAACCGATGAGGCCATCGACGTACTTAACAAGGCCATCGAATTGAATCCCAGGATGGTGCAGGCCTGGTGCAACCTGGCAAATGCCTACCTCCAAAAGGGCGAGGTGGACCGGGCCATCGAGACCAATCAGAAGGCGCTGGAAATTGCTCCTGAATTTTCGCTGGCGCATCATAATCTGGCCTATGCCTACTATTTAAAAGGGGACATGGACAGGGCCACCGGTCATCTGCAGCGGGCCATCGAACTGGGATTTGAAGTCCATCCGGATTTTTTAAAGGAAATGGAACCATACCTCAAAAAATAATAAGGATGTTACAGGGGGGACTGCCTGTGCCCATCTACGAGTTCAGATGTCTGAATTGCGGTGGTCTTTTCGAAAAACTGTTTTTGAACCCCAATGAGCAGGTGGAAATTCGCTGCCCCCAGTGCCAGTCCGACTCCTTCGAGCGCGTGATCAGCCGGGTTAATTACGTGGACAAGACGGGAGCTGGCAGGAGCGCGCCGAAAGTGGCCACCAGGTCGTGCAGCCCGGGGAATACCTGCGCGACCATTGAAATACCAGGGCCGGGTGAATAAGAAAACGCGAGGGGTCGATTATGAGGGGAAGGCCTCCTTTAAAGGAATATGTCCAGATACCCACATGTCCTTTTTGCGGTATGAACATAGCGCGGCCCCAGGAGGTGGTGGCTGCAACGAATTCGTCCATTATGCCCGTAGGTTCCTGCACGTGCGGTGCGGTATACGCCTTTGACGTCTCGGGGAAAAACTTGGGTTCCGCCTTTATCGAAGCCCTGGTGTTTGCGTGCAACATGGACTGGGATATGGCCTGGGGATTGCTCCCGGAAAAGGATTATCAGGAAAATATAGTCAATAACTACGATCTGGAAAATCATCTGATTATTCCGGGAGGTTTTTTTGAGGGCAGAAAAATTGCCGGAGCCCTTTATTTCATCAGGTTGAATAAAGATATGCTTGGGGTTAACCGCCAGAGTGTCGAGAAGTTGCTTGACAAACCGGCTATTTCTTCTGTATCAAAGAAAGAGGCGGACTATAGCAAAAAGAAGAAAATTTCCAAAAAGGAATTGGAGACATGGGTAAAAGAGTACCGGGTAGAAAGCGTGTTGCAAGCTGCCCATCAGGATCACAAGATTCTCTGGTTATTAAGGCGGTTGCTCTGTGCGGAAGACCGGCTCCTGCGTTTTCGGGCGGCAGAGCTGATGGGTAAGGCGGCAAGAATAGTTAACCTGGAAAACCCGGGTAGGGTACCCGAGCTTTTGAAAGCTTTAATCAATTCCCTTGCGGACACGGGTGCAGCGAGCTGGGGAGCAATGGATGCCGTAGGGGAAATTATAGCCAGTTCTATGGAAGAATTTGCCGGCTATCTTCCGATCTTACTTCAACTTTTAAACGAAGAACATTTGCGGGCAGATGTTTTACGAGCCCTGCAAAGAATTGCTGCCGTAAAACCGGACCTGGTCCGGAAATGCTCGTCCCGCCTGCTCTCCCTGCTTACAGATACCGATCCGGAAGTACGGGGTTATGCAGTTTTGATCCTCGGTCTTTTGGGGGTAACGGAGGCAAAGAAAGAACTGGAATGTCTGAGGGACGACGAGGCGGAAATCGTCATTTACGAGAACGGCCAGTTAGTCAAAAAATCGATCAGCCGGCTCGCTGCAGAAGCCCTGCAAAGGATATGAACTGGCTACAAGTAATTTTTTCCGTGAGCAGGAATCGCAAAAGGTATGCCGAATAATCAAACGTGAAAGTTATTTTTTTCTATATACAGGCTAAAAAGTCATCCAAAATAGAAAGGGAGTGGTTAAATGGAGGGTCTTTAGATAGGCAGATGCCGGGCTGCGGGGGAAGAAGTAAACGAGGAGGTGTCAAATTGTGACCTACTTTATTGCCCAAATTTTGCCGTATATTACGGTTACCGTTTTTATTCTTGGAGTCCTTTACCGGCTCTGGCGCTGGACGGCATCGCGGATCGTGCACAACATTACCCTTTCGCCCTTTCCCCAGACCAAAACGGAGGTACTGGGCATTTACCTCCGGGAAATCCTGCTTTTTCGCAACGTTTTCAACTTCGACCGTCCGCTGTGGGTAGGAGCCTGGCCCATGCATATCGCCCTGCTTAACGTGATTGGCGGTCACGTGGTGGGCTTTTATTTCCTGGGCAAGCAGTTTGTTTACCTGGGGGCTTCGGAAGCCCTGAGTAAGAATTTGTCCAACCTGCTGGGAACCGTTTTTGGAATAATCCTGTTAGCCGGGTTGCTGTACCTCCTTTACCGTCGGGTTGCCCTGGACAAGGTGAGGCAGGTATCAAATCCGAGTGATTATCTCATGCTGCTTTTGCTCATTTCCATTGTATCTGTAGGTAACTTCATGCGCCTGGTTCCGGAATACGGTATGCACTACGAACCGGTGAAAGAGTATTTTACCACTCTCATCCTGTTCCAGCCGGCAGCGATTCCCGAAGGTAATCCTTTCTTCATTATTCACCTGTTGCTGGCCCAGGTCCTGATTATGATCCTCCCCTTCAGCAAGCTGATGCACCTGTTTGGTATGTTCGGCATGCGCTGGATTGAAAACCGGGTCTACAAGGAACCCGCTCCCGGTTTGCCCAACGTGGACGTGGCCGCCGCACGGGCCAGGGGAGCCGGTCTTCCATCCGCCAGCAGCTCAGATGTGGCTTAGAGGGGGTGTAACAGTTGCCAGAATATAAGGGTTGGAAAATGCCGGCAAAAGCCACTGCCGAGGAGATGCGTCAAATCCACATCGAGCCGGTGCCCGATGATCAAAAGGTTGAAAAGGCCATCCAGTACCTGGACGAAATGCGCAAGAAGTTCCGTTCTTTCGTCCTGGCCATGGAATCGTGTGTCAAGTGCGGGCTGTGTGCCGAAAACTGCCATACCTATCTGGGAACCGGGGATCCGAACAATATTCCCACCAACCGGGCGGAACTGATCCGGAAAATATACCGGCGTTACTTTACCCTGGAAGGGCGCTGGTTCGGTAAACTGGTGGGAGCGGAGGACCTGAATCTGGACATCATAGAGCAGTGGTATTCTTACTTTTACCAGTGCAACGAGTGCCGGCGCTGTGGCCACGTCTGCCCCTTTGGGATTGATACCTGCGAGGTGACCATGATCGGACGCCAGATCCTGCACTGGCTCGGCATTGTGCCCAAACTGCACGCCAGTGTGGGGGCGGCCATGGAAAGGACGGGCAACCATACCGGCCTGACCAAGCCGGCCATTGTGGATACCCTGGAGTTCCTTTCCGAGGAAATTAAAGATGAGTTCGGCGTCGACGTGGAATTCCCCGTGGATAAAGAAGGGGCAGACATCATGTACGTGCCTTCCTCCGCCGACTTTTTGCTCAACCCGTATACGCTGATGGGTGCAGGGATGTTCTTCACGTATATCGGCGCCAACTGGACCATACCGAGCACCATTACCGAGGCGGGTAACTTCGGCCTGCTTTTCGACCAGCAGCACACCATGCGGCATAATTTCACCCGCCTGCTCCATGCGGCTCAAAAACTGGGCGTCAAGAAGATCGTCTGGGGCGAATGCGGTCACGGCTGGCGGGCATGGAAGATGTATTTCCCGGGTATGGCCGATTTGCCCATCCGCTGGCCCATCACCCACATTCACGACGAAGTGGCCTACTACATTCGCACCAACCAGCTAAAGCTGGATCCCTACAAAATCGGCCGGCCGGTGACCCTTCACGACCCCTGCAACTACGTGCGGGCCTGCGGCCTGGCTGAAACCATGCGTACGGTGATCCGGGCATGTGTGGCCGATTTCCGGGAAATGTATCCAAACAAAGAAAACAACTTCTGCTGTGGCGGCGGTTCGGCCATCCTCTTTGACGACCCGGAAATGTACCAGTTACGCATCAAGTTTTCGTCTAAAAAAGCCGAGCAGGTTCGGGCTACCGGGGTGGGCAGGGACGGGAACGGCATCCTGTGTGCACCGTGCTCCATCTGCAAAGCCCAGCTTTATCCCATGGTGGAAGAGCACGAACTGGGAGTGGAAGTAAAAGGTTTGATCGATCTGGTTGGTATGGCCCTGGTTTGGAAGTAAGCTGGAGTGACAGCGAGTTTTCTTAAATCATTGACTTGTTTATCGAGGAATGATATTCTTTTAAGGGGGTGGTCGAGCTCGCGCAAGGCTCCGCAGGCGCCCGGGTTGGGCCATTCATAAAGGCCGGATGAATTTTTTAGGGCCAAGGGAAAGCTATATGCTAAACACATACTGATCCTTAGTGGAGGTGTTAATTGCATGCCATCCATCAATGTAAATGGCGTGGAAATCGAGCAGGACGAGGACGGATTCATTGTTGATCCGAATCTGTGGAATGAGGACGTAGCCAAGGCGCTGGCAGCTCAGGAAGGGATTTCCGAGTTGACTGAGGAGCACTGGAAGGTGGTCAACTACCTGCGTAACTACTACCTGCAGTTCCAGATTGCCCCCATGATCCGCAAGCTCTGCAAAGAGACCGGTTTCAGCCTGAAGAAGATCTACGAGTTGTTCCCTTCCGGCCCTGCTAAAGGTGCCTGTAAAGTGGCCGGATTGCCCAAGCCGACCGGTTGCGTGTAATACCCCATAGCACCGAAACCTGTAGTGCCGAAAATGTGCGTTTGTCTGTGGTTCGATTAATGGGTCGCCCGGCCAGGGCGACCAACGTATCTGCGAACCGCTTTGGGGCACGGACATAAGCAGTAAATGCGGGCAGGTGACGGGGTGCCCCGCAGTGGAGCTTATGGCTGTGCCTGGTTCCCTGGTACGGGGCGCTCTGCGTGACGCGTGGTATCAGTGCGGTGAAGGAAGTGAACAAGGTGCGGCGACTCTATATACCCCGGCTGGTAATCGGTGCACCCCGGGGCCGTTCTGGAAAGACCACGGTAACAATTGGCCTGCTGGCTGCCCTGGTTTATGGTGCAAAAAAGGTAGTACAGTCCTTTAAAAAAGGACCGGATTTTATTGATCCCAGCTGGCTGAGCCGGGTAACCGGCCGGGCCTGCCGCAACCTGGATGGTTTTCTCATGTCCCGTGAAACAATCCGGTCTTCTTTTATTCGCCACAGCCGGGATGCGGACGTAGCCGTCGTGGAAGGGGCCATGGGCCTTTTTGATGGCGTCGACCTGGAAGGGAGCGGCAGTACAGCGGAAATCGCCAAAGCAATTGCCGCACCGGTAATTCTGGTGGTGGATACTACCCGGATGACCCGTAGTGTGGCGCCCCTGGTGCAGGGCTTTATGCATTTCGACCCCCAGGTGACTGTTGCGGGGGTAATCTTAAATCAGGTGGCCCGCCCGCGCCACGAACAGATGTTGCGCCAGGCCCTGGAAAAGTACTGCGGAATTCCGGTGCTGGGTGCAGTGCCCAAGGGGAAGAAGCTGGTCATTCCCGACCGGCATCTGGGACTTATCCCTGCCGGGGAACGGGACGAACTGCAGCAGGCGCTGGAAGAAATAGCCCGGGTGGCCCGGGAATGTTTAGACCTGAACGGACTTTTAGCCGTTGCCCGCCAGGCTCCACCCCTGGTGGATATTGCCGGTGGAGTGGAGGCTGCCGGGGAAAGGCCAGATACGGACGGGCCAGTGATCGGCGTATTTCGGGACCGGGCCTTCTCCTTCTACTATCCTGAAAACCTGGAGGCTCTGGAAGGGGCCGGAGCAAGGCTGGTTTATATCGACGCGCTGCAGGATACAGCCCTTCCGGAAGTGGATGCCCTGTACATTGGAGGCGGTTTTCCCGAGGTATTTGCCGCGCAACTGGAGGCCAATGAGGGTTTACGCCAGGACGTACGCCTGGCCGTTGAAGCCGGCCTGCCGGTGTACGCCGAGTGCGGCGGGTTAATGTACCTGGGCCGCCGGCTGACCTGGCAGGGTCGCACCTACCAGATGTGCGGTGCACTGCCCTTTGATGTGGTCATGGATGGCAGGCCCTGTGGACACGGGTATGAAGTGGTGGAAGTAACCGGGGAAAATCCCTTTTTCCCCACGGGCAGTGTTATCCGGGGGCATGAATTTCATCACTCCCGCCTGGTCAACGTAGATCCGGAATTGCGCTGCGCTTTTCGAGTGGTGCGGGGCTGCGGCATAGATGGAGAGAGAGACGGCCTTACCTGCAAAAGAGTTCTGGCGGCATACAACCACATCCATGCGCTGGCCGTACCCCAGTGGGCGGAAGCCCTGGTAGGGCGGGCGCGGCAATGGCGCAGGTCCAGGATGGTTTAGACTTAGGAGAGAAAGCGGGGATAAGGGAGAGGCGGTACGGCGCCGCAGAGGTGACTCTGCGGCGCGACGCTTTTTATGGGGGTCTTCCGGCAGGCATGCCTGGAGTGAACCGGTAGCCATTCTTTGGCAAATAGGGGCGAGGAATTTTTCCAGTCATGTTTTTTAGGGGTAGGGTTAATACTATACATGCAATTTGACCAAAAAGGGGATAAGGCACGATGAAACTGGCGCTCGCTTTATTCCGCCGTTCCATTTTATTGCTGCTGACCCTGGTTATACTGACCACGGGACTGATGGTGGCTACCAGGCTTTCCCCGGCCCAGGAGCGCACCCTCTACTGGGGACTGAGTGGGGATGATGTGATCAGGGTGCAGCAGCGCCTGCTGGACTGGGGATTCTATGATGGGCCGGTGGACGGCTTCTACGGTAGCAAAACCCAGCAGGCGGTGGTGGATTTTCAGCTAAACAACGGCCTTGTTCCCGACGGCGTGGTCGGCCCGGATACCTGGGCCGCCCTGGGCTTTCCCCCGGCGCCCGCGGCAGCACCATTCCCAGAACCACCGGCAGTCTCCCGGGGGGTAACCAACCGGGATGCGGTTTACCTGCTGGCCAGGGTTATTGAAGGGGAGGCAGCCGACGAGCCCTTTGAGGGCAAGGTGGCCGTGGGAGCGGTGATTTTGAACCGCACCAGGAGTGCGGCCTTTCCCCACAGCCTGGCGGGAGTCATCTTTCAGCCCCATGCCTTTGAATCGGTGAGCAACGGCCAGTACAACCGCCCGGTGAGCGAGGAGTCCCTGCGGGCAGCCATGCTGGCCATGAGCGGGTGGGACCCGACGGGGGGAAGCCTTTACTTCTGGAACCCCGCCAAGCCGGTGAACCCGTGGATCTGGACCCGGAACATTGTCACCCAGATCGGTCGTCACGTTTTTGCCCGCTAAAGGAGGTCGGGAGTTGACGATGAACAATAAGAGGTTTTGGCTATTGCCCCTGGTGGCCGGGGTATTGCTGGTGGGCGCTTTAGGTTACTGGGGCTACCAGCAGTTCACCGTGCGCCAGCGCCTGGAAACGGCTTTAAATAACAAGTACTACCGGGCCCTCTATGACCTGACGGAAAACGTCCAGAATATGGAAGTACTGCTTTCCAAGAGCCTGGTGGCCGGCACGCCGGAAGCACAAAGCACCCTTTTTATGGAACTCTGGCAACGGGCCACGGCGGCCCAGGCGGATTTAAACCAGCTGCCGGTGGCCGATGCCCTCACCGGGCGCACGTCCAGGTTCCTCACCCAGGTGGGGGATTACGCCCATTCCCTGTTGCAGCAGGCGGCCAGGGGGCAGCTGGAGTCCGACCGGCAGTGGGAAACCTTAAACCGCCTTTACCGGCAGTCCGCCGATTTAAACCTGGCCCTGCACGACCTGGAAGGGCGCATTGCCGATGGGCGGCTTTACCTGAACGAACTGGTGCGGGAAGGCAGCCGCACCCTGGGCCGGCAGGGCCCGCGCCTGGCCAACGCCAACTTCCAGACCATTGAGAAGCACATGGAGAATTTTCCCACACTGATATACGATGGCCCTTTCTCCGACCATCTGGAAAAAAGAACGGCCCGGGGCCTCACCGGGAAGACCATTAACAGGGACGAGGCCCGCAGGCGGGCGCTGAAGCTGGTGGAAGGCAGGGATAATTACACGGTGGAACGGGTGGGGGAAACCCGGGGCAAAATTCCCTCTTACCTGGTGGAACTGCGCCCTCAAAACGGCGATGGGGGAGGCAACATTACCGTGGCCATTACCCGGCAGGGCGGCCACCTGAACTGGATGACCAACGGTCGCCAGATTGGCCGCCCCGCCTGGAGCATTGAAAAGGCCAGGCAAAAGGCCCGGGAATACCTGGCTTCCCTGGGCTTCAACAACATGGTGGCGGTGTATCATGAGCAGCAGAACGGCGTTGCCGTATTCAACTTTGCCGCCACCCAGGACCGGGTGATCCTCTACCCGGATCAAATTAAGGTGACCGTAGCCCTGGACAACGGCCAGATCCTGGGTGTGGAGGCCTCGGGCTATTTGATGAACCACACCCGCCGCGAACTGCCCCGCCCCCGGATTAGCCCGCAGGAAGCCCGGAAAAAGCTCAACTCCCGGCTGAAGGAGGTAAGGGGGGGCCGGCTGGCCCTCATCCCGGTGTCCCCGGACAAAGAAAAGCTGGCCTATGAATTTCAGGCCCGGCTGGACAGGGATCTCTTCCTGATCTACATAGACGCCGTGGACGGCAGCGAAGCCCGGGTGCTGCGGGTGGTACGCAACCCGGAGGGCATTTTGACGCTGTAAACCAATTACCTGTTGACAGCGGGGCGCGCGCATGTTAGTATTTTGCTTAACTTGATATGGCAGTAAGGCCGTGAAGGGGAAGATGGGTGCGTAAACCATGCAGCGAGCCGGGGAGGGTGCAAGCCCGGCTGGGGAAGTACCCGTGCCGCCCCGGAGCCGGGGACCCAAAGGTGATTTCACCGAGTATGTCCTTTCCGGCAGCCCGCCGTTACCGGGCCAGGAGGGGGTCGCCTTTTTCCCTGGGCGGCCAAATTGGGTGGTACCGCGAGACCGGGCTCTCGTCCCATTGGGGCGAGAGCCCTTTAACTTTAAA
Source organism: Desulfovirgula sp. (assembly GCA_020725525.1). GTDB lineage: Bacteria > Bacillota > Desulfotomaculia > Desulfotomaculales > Desulfovirgulaceae > Desulfofundulus. The sequence continues at coordinate 33,981 of DYEX01000028.1, read as the reverse complement.
AGACAAGGGGTGAACAGGTGAATACGCTGGAATTGCTCGAGCTTCTGGAAGACAATGCCAGGTTGACGCCGGAAGAGATAGCCGTCATGCTGCAGGCGGACGTGGGGGAAGTACGCCGGGCCATTAAAGAACTGGAACAAAATAAAACCATCTTAAAGTACATGACCCTGGTTAACTGGGAAAAAGCGGGTGAAGAGAAGGTCTCTGCTCTGATTGAAGTGCGCATCACACCCCAGCGGGATGTGGGCTTTGATGGGGTGGCCAGGCGGATTTGTCGATTCCCGGAGGTGCGCAGCGTGCGCCTGATGTCCGGGGCCTACGACCTGGCCGTCTTCATCGAAGGGCGTACCATGCGGGAAGTCAGCCACTTCGTGGCCACCAAGCTGGCCACCATTGAAGGGGTGATCAGCACCACCACCCACTTCGTTCTCAAAACCTATAAACAGGACGGGGTTATTATAGAAGACACCGAGGAAGACCGCCGCCTGATGGTGTCTCCTTGACTAAAATCCAAAAACCGACGGGGAGGAAAGGCGATGAATAGAACCTGGTGCGAGCGTATTAATCCCGTGGTACGGGATATGCCACCCTCGGGGATTCGCCGTTTTTTCGATATGGTGGCCGAAACCAAAGGGGTAATCTCCCTGGGTGTGGGTGAACCGGACTTTGTCACGCCCTGGCACATCCGGGAGGCCTGCATTTACTCCCTGGAGAAGGGTTACACCATGTACACCTCCAACAGCGGCCTCCTGGAATTGCGCTGCGCCATCGCCCGGGACCTGGCCGAAACTTATGGCGTAACCTATGATCCCCGGAGCGAGATTCTGGTAACGGTAGGAGTAAGCCAGGGTCTGGACCTGGCCTTAAGAGCGCTGGTTTGTCCAGGTGACGAGGTGCTCATTCCGGAACCTTCCTATGTGTCCTATGCCCCCACGGTGACTTTAGCCGGGGGAAAAGTGGTTTCCCTGCCCACCGGCATGGAACAAGGTTTTTGCCTCCGTGCCCACCAGGTGGAGGCGGCCATCACGCCACGCACCAAGCTCCTGCTGTTATGCTATCCCAACAATCCCACCGGGGCGGTGCTGGACCGGAAAACCCTCCTGGAAATTGCGGAGGTGGCCGTAGCCCACGACCTGATTGTTATTTCCGATGAGATTTACGATCGGTTGACCTATGACGGGCAGCACACCTGCCTGGCCAGCCTGCCCGGCATGAAGGAGCGCACCGTTCTGTTGAACGGGTTTTCCAAATCCTATGCTATGACGGGCTGGCGAGTGGGCTATGCCTGCGGCCATGGGGACTTCATTGCCGCCATGACCAAAATCCACCAGTATACCATGCTGTGTGCGCCCATTACCGCTCAGATGGCCGCCCTGGAAGCGCTGAAAAACGGCCGGGCGGGGATGGAACGCATGGTACGGGAATATAACCGGCGTCGCCACCTGGTGCTGCATGCTTTCCGGGATATGGGGTTGCCCTGTTTTGAACCAAAAGGGGCTTTTTATGCCTTTCCGGAGATCAGGGTTACCGGCCTGACCTCAGAGGAATTTGCCGAGACCCTGCTGCAGGAGGAAAAGGTAGCCGTGGTTCCGGGTAACGCCTTTGGGGCCAGCGGCGAAGGTTTTGTACGCTGCTCCTATGCGGCATCGCTGGAAGATCTGGGCGAGGCCATGCGGCGCATGGCCCAGATGGTTCGACGGCGGGGCGTAAAACCGCGGGTGATATCCACTACCCACCGGCCTATTCCGGCCAGGGAAGCGGGTGTGAGCGTTGCCGGCAGTGTATGCTCTTAAATTTTTTGCACCGGCAGGATTTCATGCCCTGATGTAGAAATGTTAAAAAATTATGCCGGAACCGGTATGCCGGCCAGAATAAAGTAAAAAGCAGGATGGGAGGACGGCAGGAATGAAACTGTTGCTGTTGTGTCTTTTTGTGGGCGTGTTGCTTTACAGCGGCTACAGCAATATGGGTCGTAACCGTACCCTGGGCGACTTCTTCCTGGGCGGTCGGGCCATGGGTCCCTGGCTTTCGGCCTTTGCTTACGGCACCACCTATTTCTCGGCGGTTATTTTTATTGGTTACGCCGGTAAGGTGGGCTGGGGATTTGGCATGGCCGCCCTGTGGATTGTTCTGGGTAATACCCTTATCGGCAGCCTGTTAGCCTGGCTGGTTTTGGCCCGGCGGACCCGGGTTATGACGGCCCGGCTGGGTGCCATGACCATGCCGGAATTTTTAGAGGCCCGCTATCAGAGCCGGGCGATGAAAATTTACGGTGCCCTGGTTATTTTCCTGTTCCTGGTTCCATATTCCGCTTCGGTTTTCATGGGGTTGAGCTATTTATTTAATCAGATCTTTGGCATCCCGTACATTTATGCCGCACTATTAATGTGCCTTTTAACAGCAATGTACCTGATTATGGGCGGTTACCGGGCAGTGGCCCTCACCGATGTGATTCAGGGTATGATCATGCTGGCCGGAGTGGGTATATTGCTCTATTATGTCCTGGAAGCTCCCCAGGTGGGGGGTCTGTTCCAGGGACTGCAACGGCTGGCCCAGGTTGACCCCGGCCTGGTGAGCCTGACCGGGCCGCAGGGCCGCTGGTTGCCCCTGCTTTCCCTGGTTATTTTGACCAGTCTTGGTCCCTGGGGATTGCCCCAAATGGTGCAGAAATTTTACGCCATTAAGGACGAGCGTACCATCCGCCCGGCCATGGTGGTGTCCACCCTTTTTGCCCTGGTGATTACCTTTGGAGCCTATTTCACCGGAGCTCTTACGCACCTGTTCTTTGACAAATTGCCCGTGGATCCAGCCAGCGGCAAGCCTACTCCCGATATGCTCATGCCGATCCTGATTCACAACACACTGCCTGAGCTCGGAGCAACGCTCATTCTCCTGCTGGTGCTCTCGGCATCCATGTCCACCCTGTCGTCCCTGGTGCTGGTGAGCAGTTCGGCCATTTCCATAGATCTGGTGCAGAGCCTGCGACCCCACTGGGCTAAAGAATACGGCGTTTTGATCATGCGCCTGTTATGCTTTATTTTCATTGCCCTTTCTTTAATTATTGCCCTGGTAAAGCCCGGGATTATCCTGAGCTTGATGGCCATGTCCTGGGGCACAGTGGCCGGAGCATTCCTGGCCCCCTACCTCTACGGTTTATTCTGGCGGGGCACCACGCCTGCGGGTGCCTGGGCCGGAACTTTAACTGGACTGGGCTGTTCCGTAATCCTGTCCCTTTATTTCCGGCTTGATCCGGGGGTTATTCCCCTGGTGGGGTCGCTGGCCATGCTCATTCCCCTGGTGGTGGTACCCGTGGTGAGCCTGGTTACGCCTCCCCTTCCGGCACAGGCGGTGGAAAAGGCCTTTGGTCCGGGTGCTGTCAGGGGGAAACAGACTTTACTGAAATGTAAGGAAGTGGAAAGTGCATGATCTGGGATCCAGAACATGAATGCATGGACAGGGAGAAACTACAGGCACTGCAGCTGGAGCGATTGAAAGAGACGCTGCACCGGGTTTACCGGCGGGTACCCTACTACCGCCAGCTCTTTGACGCCCACGGTGTTCTGCCTGAGGATCTGCGCACCTTAAGCGATATCCAGAAATTCCCTTTTACCACCAAGGCAGCCCTGCGGGATAACTACCCGTACGGGCTCTTTGCTGTTCCGCTAAAAGAAGTGGTGCGGCTGCACGCCTCGTCGGGCACGACGGGAAAGCCCATTGTGGTGGGATACACCAGAAGGGACCTGGAAACCTGGAGTGAACTGGTGGCCCGGATTGTCACCCAGGCCGGGGTTACCGATGAAGATGTGGTGCAGATTACCTTTGGCTACGGCTTGTTTACCGGCGCCTTCGGACTGCACTACGGTCTGGAAAAGGTGGGAGCCACCATTGTCCCCGCATCAGTGGGCAATAGCGAAAAACAGATCATGCTGATGCAGGATTTTGGCACCACAGTGCTGGTGGGTACCCCCTCCTATGTGCTCCACCTGGGAGAAACTGCCCGTTCCATGGGCATTGATCCTGCGAGCCTGAAGGTACGGTTGGGGCTGTTTGGTGCCGAGGCATGGAGCGAGGAAATGCGGCGGGAACTGGAGAAAATGTGGGGCATGAAGGCTACCGACAACTACGGCCTTTCGGAAGTGATGGGTCCGGGAGTGTGCGGAGAATGCACGGTAGCCCCCGGCCTGCACATTGCCGAAGACCATTTCCTGGTGGAAATTATCGATCCCGAAACCGGCGAGGCCCTGGATTACGGCCAGGAAGGGGAGGTGGTGATCACCACCCTGACCAAAGAAGCCTTTCCCGTAATCCGTTACCGTACCCGTGATATTTCGTTAATTAACCCGGAACCCTGTCCCTGCGGGCGCACCACCGCCCGCCTGCGCCGGATTGCCGGGCGCACCGACGACATGCTGATCATTTCCGGGGTAAATGTTTTCCCCTCCCAAATTGAAAGCGTATTGATGGAAATCGAAGGCATATCCCCTCACTACCAGATTGTGGTGGATAAGAAGGGCTATCTGGATTACCTGGAAGTGCAGGTGGAAATGACGGAACAGGCCTTTACCGGTAGCTTCCGGGATCTGGAGGCCATGGAAGATAAAATCCGCCGCCGGCTCCAGACAGTGCTTTCCATCAGCCCGCGGGTGCGCCTGCTGGAACCCCACTCCATCGAACGCAGCCAGGGCAAAGCCAAACGGGTTATTGATAAGCGACCTAAAAAGCAGTAGGCACTCATGACGCTTTCAGCGCTACCAACAAGAGGATGAAAATGGCCGCCGTTTTGCACGAAGCGACCCAGCACTCACTGCAACTGGAGTTCTCTGATGGGATGAGTGCTGACTATATGCAGTTTAAACACCTGCGCAGGTACCCAGCACTCACCGTAACCTGGTTCTCTGATAGTAATACTGCTAACCATATGCTGCTTTAGTCCCTGCAAAGGTACCTGGGTCCGGTGAGTGCTGGGTGAGTGCTGGGTAGTTTTGGCCTGCGAGGCGAACGGAGCGAGCGCGTGCAAACGGCAGGCAAATACTATTTTCAGAACAGCAGTTTATGGAGGTTTATCATGAAGGAACTAATGACGGGTAACGAAGCCATCGCCCGGGGGGCTTATGAACACGGGGTGACCGTGGGAGTTGGCTATCCGGGTACGCCCAGCACCGAGATACTGGAAAACTTCGCCCGCTACCCGGGGATTACTGCCCAGTGGGCACCCAATGAAAAGGTGGCCCTGGAAGTGGGCATTGGGGCTTCCATGGCCGGGGCCCGGGTGCTGGTGACCATGAAACACGTGGGGGTAAACGTGGCGGCCGACCCCCTGATGACCGCGGCTTATACGGGCGTTAACGGCGGGCTGGTGCTGGTTTCCGCCGACGACCCCGGGATGCACAGCTCCCAGAACGAGCAGGACAACCGCTTTTACGCCCGCTTTGCCCGGGTGCCCATGTTTGAACCGTCGGACAGCCAGGAAGCCCTGGACATGGTGGGCCTGGCCCTCCAGGTGAGCGAGGAGTTTGACCTGCCCGTCATCCTGCGCACCACCACCAGGGTGGCCCATTCCCAGAGTATGGTGGAGCTTAAGGAGCGCAGAGAGGTACCCTTAAGGCCCTACCGCAAGGACCCGAAAAAATGGCTCATGGTGCCGGCCTTCGGCCGCCTGCGCCGCCAGGTCCTGGAAGAACGGCTGCAAAGGCTCAGGGCCTACACCGAAACCACGCCGGTGAACTTCATCTCCTGGGGCGACCGCCGGGTGGGAGTGATCACCAGCGGCATCAGCTACCAGTACGTGCGGGAGGTTATGCCCGGAGCCTCCATACTTAAGCTGGGGATGACCTTTCCCTTGCCCGAGGGGCTGATCCGCCAGTTTGCCGCCGGAGTGGAAAGGCTTCTGGTGGTGGAAGAGCTGGACCCCTACATTGAAGAATTTGTCCGGGGCCTTGGTCTGGAGGTGACGGGCAAAAAGATATTCCCGGCCTGCCATGAGTTCTCCCCCGGTCTGATCCGCCGCAAACTAAATGAAGCGGGGATACCGGTATCTTTGTCTCCCGAAACTTCCGGCGCAGGTGTCTGCCCCCTGGACTCAAAGGGTGAAGTGGAGGAATTACCTCCTGCCCCGGGGCGTCCGCCCGTGCTCTGTCCCGGGTGTCCCCACCGGGGAGTATTTTATGTGCTGCACAAACTAAAGCTTCTGGTCACCGGGGACATCGGTTGCTATACCCTGGGCGGCCTGCCGCCCCTGGAGGGCATGGACAGCTGCGTTTGCATGGGGGCCAGCATCGGCATGGCCCACGGCTGCGAACTGGCCGATTCCTCTTTGGCCCGCCGTACCGTGGCCGTAATCGGCGACTCCACTTTCTTCCATTCCGGCATCACCGGCCTTTTGCATATGGTTTACAACGGGGGCCAGGGTACAGTAATCATTGTGGACAACCGCACCACGGCCATGACCGGCCATCAGGATCACCCCGGTACGGGCAAAACGCTGATGGGCAGGAACGCCCCGGAGGTGGATCTGGAAGCCCTGGTACGCGCACTGGGGGTCGGCCGGGTACGGGTGGTGGATCCCCTGGACATGGCCCGGTTGACTGAGGCCATTCAGGAAGAAATTGCCGCCGGCGCCCCGTCGGTGATTATCGCCCGCCGGCCATGCGCGCTCTTAAAAAGGGAAACCCGCCCGCCGGTTCGGGTGGAAGGTGAACTCTGTACCGGTTGCAAGACCTGCCTGAAATTAAGCTGCCCGGCCATTTCCGTGCAGGACAAAAAGGCAGCCGTCGATGCCATTATCTGCACCGGCTGCGGGCTGTGCGTGCAGGTGTGCAAGTTTGGCGCCCTGAAGGAAGGGGGAGAGATCAATGGTTGAGGCAACAGGTGCGGCCCTGGCGCCGGTGGACATACTGATGGTCGGTGTAGGGGGCCAGGGAATCATCCTGGCGAGCAGGATCCTGGCTCATGCTGCCCGGGCGGCCGGGTACGATATTAAAGTATCGGAAATACACGGTATGGCCCAGCGGGGCGGCAGTGTGGTTACCCAGGTGCGCCTGGGGGAAAGGGTTTATTCTCCCCTCATTCCCGAAGGGCAGGCCGATATCATTCTGGCTTTTGAACAACTGGAGGCCCTGCGCTGGCTGGAATATCTGAAGGGCGGGGGTACAATCATTGTCAGTAGCCAGATCATCCTTCCGGTTCCCGTACTGGCCGGAAGTGCCCGCTATCCCGAAAATATTATCACCCACCTTTCCCGCCGGGTCCACACCCTGGTGGTGGATGCTCTGGGTAAGGCCCTGGAGTGCGGCAATGCCCGGGCGGCAAACGCAGTGCTGCTTGGTGCCCTGGCCAGGCAGATGCCCATTCCGCTTTCCTCCTGGCTCAATGCCATAGAGGCCTGTGTCCCCGCCCGTTACCTGGAGGTCAACCGGGCCGCCTTTCAGAGCGGTTATGCCCTTTGAGTTAATGTTCTCGAATTGAGTAGCTACGAAAATGCCTGGGGTCGGGACGTATGGGCAAGCAAAAGGTTTTAAAGCTAAATGAATATCGAAAGAAGGAGAGGACGGCACCGGGCTTTGAACCCCTGGACGACGGGGATGGGCGGGACCGTTTCCATGCACCCCTGGGGCAGTTAAAGACGTTTTTGAGGGAGCGAAAGTGGCTTCTGCTGGCGCTGTTTTTAATGGCCGTCATCTGCCTGTTGCCCACCCCCCATGGTCTTACGGTGCAGGGAAAGTATGCCCTGGGCCTGTGGGCTTTCGTCATCGTCTGTTTTCTGACCGAAGCGGTGCCCCTGCCCATGACCGCCATGATTATCGGCTCCTACCAGGTTTTCGCCGGCATCGCCAGCTTTAGAGAGGCTCCCCGCACCTTTATGGACGATGCCGTGGTTTTCATCATGGGCGTGCTGATGATGGGCGCCATGCTGATGAAATACAATATCCACAACCGGGTGGCCCTTTTTATGCTCAAACTGTGCGGTACCCGCATTGAGAGAGTGATCCTGGGCATTGTGGCCTTTTGTGCCATCAGCGCCGGGTTCATTACGGAGCACGCCGCAGTGATGATCATGCTGCCCATCGGGGTGGGTATTGTTTCCCTGAGCGGTGGCTACAAAAAGGTGCCCAATTTGGCCAAGCTGATCATGCTTTCCATTTCTTACGGCGTGATCATTGGTGGTGTCTCTGCACCATCGGGGGGCGCCCGCAATGCCCTGATGCTGGGCCTCTTAAACAGCCTGGGTATCAATGTGGGCTACGGCCAGTGGATGCTTATGGTCATGCCTTTTACCCTGATCATGATCCCCATCGTCACTTACTGGTTGTTAAATCTCTTTTCCCCGGAGATTTCAGACCTGGCCGGGGCAATCCAGGCCATCAGGGAGGAGATGGAGGCCGACGGTCCCATGACCAACCAGGCCCGGATGGCCCTGGCCATTTTTCTGGCCGTGGTGGTCGGCTGGATTTTGGCAGGCCACCGCCTTGGGGTGGGCAACATTGCCATGGTGGGCATTCTCCTGGCGGCAGTCCTGCGCCTGATCGATTGGAGCTACCTGCAACAAAAAACCCAGTGGGGAGTAGTTTTGCTTTACGCCGGGGCCATTTCCATGGGCAAGATGCTCATTACCACCGGGGCCGCTTCCTGGCTGGCCGGGCAGCTTCTACGTCTGGCCGCTGCCGCCGAGGTAACCGAGGGCGTTTCCCTGCTGGCAGTTACCGCCGTGATCACCGCCCTGGTGACCAATACCATGGCCGACGGTCCCACGGTGGCCGTTCTCGGTCCGATCTTTCTAAAGGTGGCCGAGCTGTCCCAGACCTCACCCCTGGTCATTGGCGTGGCCACTTCCCTGGCTTCGGCCTTTGCCTACCTGCTGGTGATTGCCACCCCTGCCAACGCCATCGTTTACGGTCCCGGTTTTTTGCAGGCACAGGATTTTTTAAAGGCCGGTGGCGTTCTTTTTCTCATCTCCCTGGTACTTACCGTTACCTTTCTTGGCGGTTTCTGGTGGCACGTGCTGGGAGTCTGGTAAAATCTTAAGTTATCAACCTTTTCCACAGGAGTCAATGTCAGAAAATTTTTATTTTATAAAATAACAACGTGAATTATTGCACAATCTTGAGTGTTGTGCTATACTTGAAAAAAACGAGGGTACAGAGACGGGAATGTGAACAAGTGCACAACCTGTGATGGCCGGACAATTTTGTAGTGAACAGACGTGGTGAAAAACCAGTTAAGAAGAGGGTTCTGGCTGTTCCCAGATGGATGCTAAAAAAGGGATAAGTGGAGCATGTGAACAACGTAACATTCTTGAAAAGAGACCCCGTTATGTAGTGACAACATGCGCCCTGTTGCCGAACGGTCCATATTACCTGCTCTCTACCGGTGGTCGGGTTTTGGGGCGGGGATTACAGTCAGCTGACTTTCAGGATTGCCGGCAGGCACCGCACCGGTCGCGCCTTTTCACACCGTGGTTGACTTGGGGGTGATGGGCCCGTGTTTTTCCGTAAAGTTACCAGCCGCAGTGGGGGAAAAGAGTACACCTACCTGAAACTGATTGAAAACTACCGGGAAGGGAACAAGGTTAAGCAAAGGGTAATCGCCAACCTGGGCAACCTGGAGAACCTGACTCCGGAAAAGGTAGAGGGCCTCATTGACGGTCTGGCCCGGATATGCGGTCTCTCCCGCCGGCCGGCAAACATCGAAGCAAAGAAGGTTCTGCGCTACGGCGAGGTTCTGGCCATTCACCGGATATGGGAGTTGCTGGATATAGGCGGGGCCGTGGAGGCCGCTTTTTCCGGTGAAAGGTACGATCCGGACACCGCCCTGTTGCTGGAGCTGATGGCCATCAACCAGATCATCAAGCCCCCCAATAAGCAGGCCATCAGCGACTGGTACCGGTGCCTGTACTTCCCGGAGGTGCAGGGCAAGGAGTTTTTAGACCACCATTTTTACCGGGCGCTGGACAGCGTGGCCGGCGTCAAAGAAAGGCTGGAAAAAGAAATTTTCCAGAGGCTGTCCACCATTACCCGCGTGAGCCGGGAGAACACTTTTTGCCTGTTAACCACTGCCACAGTCGAACCGGCTCCCCGCAGTGAGTTTAGTCATTCACCCTATGGCCGGTATATTTTAGAAGCGCCACTGGAAGAGCAGGTGGTGTACCTGGGCATTCTGGTCAGCTACGAGGGCATGCCCTTTGGCCACCGCATTTTGCAGGAGGTACCCGACGAGGGCGATTTCCGGGAAATTATGCACTACCTGCAGGCCGAGCACGGTACACAGCAGTGTATCTTTGTGGGTGACCGCCGGCTGGTGGCCGGTACCCACCTGGAGGTACTGATGTCCCATGGTTACCAGTACCTGGTCCGCCGCAAGGTCCAGTCGGAACGGGAACTGCGGTTGTGTGAGCGGGAATTGACGGAGAACAGGGCGGAGTTTAAAGAAGTCGACGGGGATCTCTGGTACAAAGAAGTCACGGAAGGGGGGGTGCGGTTCCTGGTGTGCTACAGTCCGGCGGTGGCAAAGGAAAAGGTGATTGCCCTGGCGGAGCGTCTGGATGCCGTAGAGGAAGAATTACGCAGGCTGCAAAAGGTTGCTGCGTCCGACTACCGGTTCGGCAAAAGGGCCATCTCCAGAGGCGCTGCGATTTTGAAAGACAAATACTGCCGCCGCTATTTTGACTGGCACTACAGTGAGGCCACCGGGGAACTGACCTGGCGCCGCCGGGAGGAAGTAATTGCCCGGGAGGAAAAAACGGCAGGATCCTTCCTGCTGGAAACCAACACCACCTTGATGGACGGCCGGGAACTGGTGCTGGCCTACACACGCCTCGGGCAACTGGGGGAGTCCTTTAAAGAAATCAGGAGTTTCGAGGCCAGACCAAAGGAATTTTATCGCGAGCGCAATCTTTCCGCCAGCATTTTTGTGTGCGTGCTGGCCGCCATGCTGGAAAAAACTCTGGAGGGGTTGCTCCGTCGTGCCGGTCTTTCCTTAAGCTCCCGCCAGGCCCTGGAACTGCTGGAGGAAGTGAAGGTAGCCATCAACCGGGTGGACGACGTGGAAATGAAGTCGGTGACGAGCATAGAAAAAACCCAGGAAGAGATCCTGCGCGCCATCGGGGTGCAAAACCCCAGGGCGGTTGTAGTTTGAGCCCGGCGCCAACCACCTGATGGGAGGAGGTAGACCAATGGAAAAGAGGGTTGGGGACATCATGGTACCGATCATGGGATTTGCCACGGTGCCCGCTGACTGTACGGTTAAAGAAGCGGTAACCGCCCTGGCCAGAGCCCGGCAGGGCTGCCAGGTGGTACTGGTCATGGAAGATGATAAAGTAGCAGGGATGGTCGGATTGAAAGAAGTAATGCGGGCCCTGGATCCGGTGATGTTCAAAAGAGCCACCTACGGCGGCTGGACCATCAACCCCGACTGGAAAGAGCCCGTGGTGATAGCGGGTGATTTCCACGAGCGTTGCGCGGCCCTGGCCGAACGAGCGGTTAAAGAAATCATGGCGCCACTGCCACGCCAGTTGAAAGCCCAGGACACCATCATTAAGGCCGCACACATCATTGCCGGCAGCGGGCAGGAAGCGTTGCCTGTCTGGCAGGAGGACCGGCTGGTGGGTATGGTGGGAATTAAAGAAATTTTTACGGAAATGATACGGGAGCTGGAAGGTGCCGGCAATGGACCGAAAAGCAAGGTCATCTTTGCCGACCAATTCCGCCGGAAGGCCAGGGTCACTACCACCACGGGGTAGTGACAAAAAAATTACCCAAGCATGTGAAACATTTCACTAATCGCTTAAGGCTGAGGTTCTGTGCTTCAGGGCTGTTATCGACCAGAGTTGTCACTACAGGCTGTAGTGACAGCAGAAAAGGGGGTGATAAGGCCGGCACGGCGACGGGTCCAAAATAACTGACCGGGCCGGGAAAACTGGAAAAAGAGCAAGTGCACTCAGGTGTAGCTGTCAAAAAGTCACTTTGGGGGATTTAATTAAGGAGGTATCACCTATGAGCATTTTTAGAAGGGTTGCCGGGGGCGGCCTGGCTGCCGGTGAATTCCTGACCGCCCTGTCCAGGAAGCAGGCCCAGTGGGAGCTGGAAATGAGCCGGGTAATTTTGGGCCGGCGCTGGAAGCTGTTGCTGGTGGCCCTGTTCCCCGTCCTTTTGGGCCTGGGGATGGAGATGGCCGTGGCCGCCGGCCTGCCCGAGCACCTGGGCGGGCACAAGGCCTACATGCCCAGCTTCGCCACCACCGAGATGTTTATTGGTTCGATCTTTGTAGGCTTCATGGCCGGGTTGATTACCGGCGTGATTGGTGCAGGCGGCGGCTACGTCCTTACCCCGGCGCTGATGAGCATCGGGGTGAAGGGGATCATGGCCGTGGGTACCGACCAGTTCCACCTTTTTGCCAAAGCAATCATGGGTACGGTCATCCACCGCAAGATGGGTAACGTGAACTTCTGGATTGCCGTGTGGTTTGTCCTGGGTTCGGTAACCGGCGCGTCCGTGGGCGGCGTGCTGAACAGGGCCATCTACCAGAAAAGCCCCGCTTTGAGCGATGCCTTCATCAGTGCGGTATACGTGTTCATGCTGGGCATTCTGGGCTTCTACGCCCTGGCCGACTGGCTCCGCATGCGCAAAGGTACCGCCGGCGGTGCCAGGACATCCGGTACCGACACCACGACCAATTTTGCCCGCTGGCTGCAGTCCCTTCCCTTGAAGCCCCGGGTGAAGTTCGACGAGCACATTGTCCCCGGCGGCCGGAGCATTGCCGTGTACCCGATCATCATCTGCGGCTTCATCGTCGGCTTTGTTGCCGCCATCATGGGTGTGGGCGGCGGGTTCCTTACCTTCCCGATGATGGTTTACGGCCTGGGCGTATCCACCTTTACCACTGTGGGTACCGACATTCTGCAGATCATCTTTACCACCGGCTACTCCTCCATCACCCAGTATGCCATTTACGGCTACGTATTTTACACCGTGGCCATGGGCATGCTCCTGGGATCGCTGGTGGGCGTGCAGATGGGTGCCCTGGTGACCAGGATGGTGAAGGGGATTACCATCAGAGCCTTCTACGCCCTGACCATCCTGGCCGGTTTTGTGAACCGGATCTGCGCCCTGCCGGGCAAGCTGAACGAGGTCGGCTGGATCAGCATGAACAAGGCCACGGCGGCCATGATCAACAGTGTGGGTACGGTGATCTTCTTTGCCCTGGTAGGTATCTTCTCGGTGTGGATCCTGGCCGTGTTCTTCAAGGGCGCCGGCAAGATCCGGGAAGCCGAGCGGCAGGCTCTCACGGCCGGCGGTACGGGCGTGGGGCACTAAGGTAGTTCGCAAAAAAGGGGGTGAATTCCGGTATGATTATACGGAAAAGGGAATTCTTTATCGGAATGGTGCTGCTCATTTCCTTCTTCGTGATTCTGGCAGTATTGATGAGCCCGGTAATGAACGGCAGAACGGTCATCGGCTATGCCGACGACCTGTTTAACGAGTTAACCAAGGGTTCAACCTACTACATTCCCGGTATCATGAGCAAGGCGAAAAAGTTTGAAGGGCAAAGTTTCCAGGTAACCCTGGATGCCGGAGATAAAGAAGAAGCAGAGAAAATGACGGGGCTCTTTACCGCCGCCGGTGCCACAGTGGTGGCACAGGGGCAAAAACTAATGGTCAGCGGGGATCTGGGTAAGGTAGCCAGCGCGGCGCTGACCGATGCGGATGCGGAGTTTAATAACAAAGGCGATCAGATCAAAAGTCGTTACGGCCTGGAGTCGCGGGAAGCGATCTATTACTGGTGGAACCTTTTCAACGCCCTCCAGAAGCAGTACAAACTGGAAGCCCGCGCCAGCGAGATGTCCTTTGCGGGATCGGTGATGACCAAGGCCCTGGAGCCCGCATATAACTTTGAAGGGATCCAGGCGGCCAGGGTAGCCGATAAAGCAGGCATGACCACCTTCATGCTCGCCTTTTACGTCATCTATACCATGTGGTACGGCTTTGCCATGATGTTCATCTTCGAGGGCCTGGGCATTTCGGCCTCCGCCCACGGGGAAAAGGCAGAGGCCTGATACCCGGCTGTTACGGAAACCCCCTGCAGTGTGGACGGCTGCACCGGCAGGGGTCCGGTGAAAAACCGCTTTCAACAGGCGGCGCCTTCAACAGGCACCGCCTGTTTTTTATTTTACCCGGATTCTCCTGGGGGCGTGGCTGGCCACCCTGCCGTTTATTTCTCAAATATTATTATAGATGTTAAACTAGGGGTGGACAAGGCATTTTGTGTTTGTGAATTCAATCTTTTTGTCATCTACCTGTTGATTTCTGAAAATTACGGACTATAATAATATCAACAGGGCGATTATATGGAGCTTGTTATAATTCGCACAATTTGTCACTACATACAAACCTTTGTTTTGTCACCACAATCCTTTTGCCAGGAAAAGCCCCACTTTAATTTTAAGCGGGGGGTATAAAATGAACAAGGGTCAATTACCGTCTTTAAGGGAGGAACCCCGTTGGCTGGAAAACCTGGGCCTGGCGGTAGACATCCTGGGAGTCGGCGCCATTATCAACCTGACGGCGGTGCTGGTAGTCAAAGTGTTTATGAATGATTTTTACAATAGCGTTGTGGCCTTTCTTTTCGGGTAAGGGCACATCTATATTTGCGCAGGGTACCGCGAAACAGGCACCTGATTAAGGGCCTGTTTTTTATTTCCCCCAACCGGCCGGGGCAGCCAATTTTTCTGATGGAAAAAATAAATACCCTCTTTTTGCCCGGCGGAAAACAGGATATAATATTTAAAATTTAGTTAAGATGCCCTTGCCCGGCTCTTAAGGTGAAAGGATGATTGGTATTGCGCAAAGAGGTGCTGGTAACCATCCGTGGAACGCAGACCAATGACCTGGGGGAGCGGGAAACCATCGAACTGGTGACGAAAGCCAACTATTATCAGAAAAACAGTTCTTTTTACATTGTTTACAATGAGTCTGAAATTTCCGGCCTGGCCGGAACCACTACCTCTCTGAAGGCTGAACCCAGCCGGGTTACCTTAAACCGCATGGGTACGGCCGAAGTAAAGCAGGTCTTTGAAGAAGGAATTCACCATGAAACCAGTTACGTGACGCCTTACGGGTCCATGTGGATCCGGGTTCTGCCCTGGAAAGTAGAGGTGGACTTGACAGAGGTGGGCGGAAGTATTAATCTGGAATACGAGCTGGAATTATGCCGGCAAAGGATCGGTTACAACGAATTATCCATTACCGTGCAGGAGGTCTAGTTTCTGAAAGATGAAAGGTCTAGTCCAGGAGGTACGGGAACACCTGGCCGGTGCTCTGGAAAGGGCACTGGCTTCTGCTGTAAACAGGGGTTTGCTGCCCGCGGTCACTCCCCCGGCCTTTGTGGTGGAGGTGCCCCGGGAAAAGGAGCACGGAGATTTTGCCACCAATCTGGCCATGCTCCTGGCCAGACCGGTCCGTCTCGCACCCCGCAAGATTGCCGAGGCCCTGGTGGCCCATTTAGACCTGACCGGGATTTCGGTGGAAAAGGTGGAAGTAGCCGGACCCGGTTTTATTAATTTCTACCTGGCTCCCCAGTGGGTGCTGGCCGAGCTGCCCCGCATTATTGCGGCGGATCAGGACTACGGGCGGGTGAACCTGGGCAACGGTTCCCGGGTGCAGGTAGAATTTGTCAGCGCCAACCCCACCGGGCTTTTGCACATGGGCAACGCCCGGGGAGCGGCCCTGGGGGACAGCATAGCCGCCATTTTAGATTTTGCCGGTTACCGGGTCACCCGGGAGTACTACATCAATGATGCCGGCAACCAGATCGAAAATTTCGGGCGATCCCTGGAAGCCCGCTACTTCCAGCTTCTCGGCCGGCCGGCTCAAGTGCCCGAGGAGGGCTACCACGGGGAAGATATTATCGACACGGTAAGGGGCTTTGTGGAGCGCTTCGGCGATCAATACCTGCACGCTCCGGAGGTAGAGAGGCGCCGGGCTCTGGTGGATTACGCCCTGAAAGAGAAACTGGGTGCCATCAAGAAGGCCCTGGAGGATTTCGGCGTACATTATGACGTATGGTTTTCCGAGAAGAGCCTGCACGAATCGGGCGCGGTAAGGGAGGCCATCGACATCCTGCGCCGCCGGGGCTACCTCTACGAATATGAAGGGGCGCTCTGGTTTAAGGCGACGGAATTCGGGGTGGAAAAAGACGAGGTGCTGGTGCGCAGCAACGGCGTGCCCACCTACTTTGCGGCGGATATTGCCTACCACCTGGACAAATTCCGCCGCGGCTTTGACCGCGTTATAAACATCTGGGGGGCGGACCACCACGGCCATGTGGCCCGCATGAAGGGGGCGGTGGCCGCCCTGGGCTACAACCCCGATGCCCTGGAGATCGTAATCATGCAGCTGGTGCGCTTGTACCGGGGCGGGGAGCTCGTGCGCATGAGCAAGCGCTCCGGCCAGTTTGTCACCCTGGAGGAGCTGGTGGAGGAGGTGGGCAAGGATGCAGCCCGCTACTTCTTTGTGCTGCGCAGCGCCGACAGCCACCTGGATTTTGACCTGGACCTGGCCAAGGAGCAAAGCAACGAGAACCCGGTCTATTACATCCAGTACGCCCACGCCCGCATTTGCAGCATTTTGCGCCAGCTGGACCGGGAAGCCCCTTTGCCGGAGCAGGTGGACCTGGGGCTTTTAAAGGAAGAGGCGGAACTGGCCCTGGCCCGCAAGCTGGCCGATTTCCCCGAGGAGGTGGCCCTGGGGGCAAAGGACCTGGCCCCCCACCGTATGGCCCGCTACCTGCATGAAGTGGCGGGACTGCTGCACAGCTTTTACAACAGCCACCGGGTGATTACCGGGGACGAGGCCCTGACCGCCGCCCGGCTGGTGCTGGTGGACGCCACCCGCATCGTCCTGCGGAACGGCCTGCGCCTGCTGGGCCTCTCCGCCCCGGAGAGGATGTGATTGTAGATAGTCCGTTTGGGGGGAGTGCGCCTCTTTGTTGAAGGAACCTGTTCTGGCATTGATCACGGGTTTTGTGGCCGGTGCGGCCTTTGCCTGGTTAAAGTTGCCCGTGCCCGCACCCCCGACCCTGGCGGGAGTCATGGGGGTGCTGGGCCTTTTCCTGGGCTACCTTGTGGTGGCCCGCCTTATGAGCCGTTAGATCTGTTGACATGTCCTCTTGCCACGGCTAGAATAGGGTAGGTATTATATACCGATGTCGTAAAAAATACAGCAATAATGTTTGACAGGAGGCTATCATGGCCAAATTTATTTTTGTCACCGGTGGAGTAGTATCATCGTTGGGCAAGGGTATTACTGCCGCTTCCCTGGGCCGGCTGTTAAAAAGCCGCGGCCTGAAGGTGGCCATTCAAAAACTGGACCCTTACATCAACATCGATCCCGGCACCATGAGCCCCTACCAGCACGGGGAAGTTTTTGTTACCGAGGACGGCGCAGAAACCGACCTGGACCTGGGACACTATGAACGCTTCATCGACAGCAATTTGAGCCGCAGCAGCAATGTCACCACCGGCGGTATTTACTGGTCGGTGATTACCAAAGAACGCCGCGGTGATTACCTGGGGGCCACAGTGCAGGTAATTCCCCATATCACCAACGAGATCAAGGAAAGGATCCTGCGTGTTGCCGACGAATCAAACCCTGATGTGGTCATTACGGAAATTGGGGGTACCGTGGGCGATATCGAGTCCCTTCCTTTTCTGGAAGCCATCCGCCAGCTGCGCACCGACCTGGGCCGGGAGAACGTCATGTACATCCACGTCACCCTGGTACCTTATCTCAGGGTAGCCAACGAACTGAAAACAAAACCCACCCAGCACAGCGTGAAAGAACTGCGCAGCATCGGCATTCAACCCGATGTCATTGTCTGCCGCACGGAGCGGCCCCTTTCCCGCGAAATGGAGGAAAAGATAGCTCTCTTTTGCGACATTGACCCCCGGGCGGTAATCCAGGCAGTGGATGCTCCCTCCATCTATGAGGTGCCCCTGATGCTGGAAAAGGAGGGTCTGGGGGAAATAACGGTGCAGCGCCTGGGCCTGCAATGCCATCCTCCCGAACTGACCGAATGGGAAGATATGGTCAACCGCATGAAAAACCTGCGGGAGAAGATTACCGTCGGCTTGGTGGGCAAGTATGTCTCCCTGCCCGACGCGTATTTCAGCGTGGCCGAAGCCCTGCGCCATGCCGGGCTCTACCACGGTGTGGCGGTGGACATTCGCTGGATTAATTCCGAGGAACTGGAGCAAAATCCGGCGGATGACTACCTTCGTGATGTGGATGGCATTCTGGTTCCCGGCGGTTTCGGGGACCGGGGCATCGAGGGAAAAATCAATGCCATACAGTTTGCCCGGGAGAGGAAGGTTCCCTTTTTAGGTATTTGTCTGGGGATGCAGCTGGCGGTGGTGGAATATGCCCGCCACGTTTTAAAATGGGACAGGGCCAACAGTTCTGAATTTGATCCGCACACCCCCTACCCGGTGATCGACTTATTGCCGGAGCAGAAGGAACTGGACCGCCTGGGTGGAACCATGCGTTTGGGGCGTTATCCCTGCCGGCTGGTACCCGGAAGTCTGGCCTTCAGGGCCTACGGGGAAGAAATTATTTACGAAAGGCATCGCCACCGCTATGAACTGAATAATCTCTACCGTGATGACCTGTCCCGGGGAGGGCTGGTCTTTAGCGGTACGCGCCCCGACGGCTACCTGGTGGAAATCGTCGAGTTGCCGGGGCATCCCTGGTTTGTGGGCACGCAGTTTCACCCCGAGTTTAAATCCCGGCCCAACCGCCCCCATCCCCTTTTCCGGGACTTTATCGGTGCGGCTGTGGCTTACCGGGGAAGATGTAATCGTCCCTGCATGGGGTGAACCTGCCGGGCAAAGAATAGGTCTATGATTTTAAACAGGGGGAGGGAGGTTTCCTGGCGTGAAGAAAAGGCTGGTGGCCGCCGTGGTGTGTATGGCGGTGCTGCTTTCCCTGGGTGCCGGGCTGGTGAGCGTGTTTTCCCGCCCCGCCGGGGGGTTGAAGGTTAGCCATGGGGCCGGTACGGTGGCCATAATTCCCATAACCGGCACCATAGTCAGCGGCCGGGTTACCCCGGGGCTCTTTAGCCCGGGGACCGGTTCGGAAGAGGTGATGGAGCGGCTGCGCCAGGCGGCGCGGGATCCGGCGGTTAAGGCCGTAGTTTTACGGTTGAACAGTCCGGGAGGTACCGCCGCCGGCGCCCAGGAGATTGCCGCGGAGGTGGATAACCTGCGCCGAAGCGGCAAGAAGGTGGTGGTCTCCATGGGGGATGCCGCGGCCTCAGGGGCTTACTGGATTGCCAGCCGGGCAGATAAAATTGTGGCCAATCCCGGCACCCTTACCGGCAGCATTGGTGTAATCATGCAGACCCAGGACCTGCAGGGTTTGTACAACAAGCTGGGCATCAATACCCGTACCTTCAAAAGCGGCCCCTACAAAGACATGGGCTCGCCAAGCCGGCCGGTAACCCCCGAGGAACGGAACATCTTTCAGGGTATGGTTGATGACATTTACGACCAGTTTCTGCGTGCCGTATCTGAGGGCAGGAAGATGGAGCTGGACCGGGTGAGAAAACTGGCCGATGGCCGGGTCTACACCGGGCGGCAGGCTCAAAAACTGGGGCTGGTGGATGAGCTGGGCAACCTGCGGGATGCCGTGCGCCTGGCCGGTCGTTTGGCCGGGCTGGGTCCCGACCCCGTGACCACCGAGCTGGGTCCCCGCGGTTTCTGGTCCGAAATCCTGTCCGGGACGCTTTTACCCGAGGGGTTTGGCAGCGCTTTCCCGGACAATAAAACAGCCATCTGGCTGATCTGTCCCCCCTGCCTCCCCCCTGGTTCGGGGGGCGATACGCTACGCTTTCCCGGTTCTTAAGGGGGCATTTTTAAAACGGAGGTGGTCAAGGTGGAAGAGCGCACCCAGACTCCCGGCGGGGTCTTCCCCCCCGGTGAAGATGTTCATGGCGTCCCGGCGGAAAATACGTCTCCCCCGGAGCCCCCGATGGGCTTTCTGGATATCATTTACGGGGTCTTTTTTGACCCCCGGGCTACTTTCCGGCGGCTTGCCGCCCGCCCGCCCTTTGGCCTGGCGATTTTGATCTTTACCCTGGTCAACCTGGCCGGCACCCTCATGGGAGCCCTGGTGGGGTACCGCCTGACCCTGCCGCCCGGCCATCCATCCATGGGCATGAACTGGCCTGCGCCGGCCGCCCCCCTGGTGGCGGCGGGAGGCCTGGTTTTTCAGTATGTGAAGTGGGTGGTGGTGAGCGCCCTCCTGCACCTGACTGCCGGTCTGCTGGACGGAAAGGGCTCGGCGAAAGGAATCTTAAGCGTAACCGCCCTGGCCGCATTACCGGCGCTGGTAATGGTACCGGTTGACCTGTTGCTCCTGCTGCTGGATATCCGGGGGACGGCCCTGACCGTGATCACGGCGTCTCTGGGACTGGCGGTTCTGGTCTGGGGTGTGGTGCTGGTAGTCCTGGGGCTTATGGAAGTATATCATTTTTCGGCCAGTCGTGCCTTACTGACGGTACTTTTACCACCTGCCGTGTTTATCCTGTGCGGCATTGTTTTGCTGGTACTTTTTGCTGCGGGCATTGCTTCCCTGTTCCCCCTGAACGGCTCTCCCTGGTAAAAAATTTTCCCCTGGAGGAGAAGGGATTTTTTACCCCCTGCCGAAACACTTCTGTAAATCGAACCGTGGGGGTGAAACCGGTTCTGGGGAAAGGGGGTAAGGGGGTTGTCTAGTTGCAGGTATCACCTGTTGGTGGTGGATGACCAGGCCGGAGTGCGACGGATGCTCCTGGAGGCTTTTAGCGATGACGGTTTTGAAGTGGAACTGGCTGTTTCCGGAACCGAGGCGCTCCAGAAGATCAGAAATGGTGGTATAGACCTGGTGCTGCTGGACATGAAAATGCCCGGGATGAGCGGACTGGACACCCTGCGGGAGATTCGCAAACTAAATCCAGACCTACCGGTGATTATGATGACCGCGTACGGAGAGCTGGAGCTGGTAGCTGAAGCCAGGAATCTTGGTATACGGCATTATGTCAGCAAGCCCTTTGATCTCCAGGAAGTGCGTTATCTTGCCCGCGCCCTTCTGGCCGATAAACGTCCAGCCAGGAGATACCTGGGGGTAATTGGTTAAAAGGGAGCCGGTCACAAGTTTTGCAGCGGTAGCCGCGTGGAGGTTTGGCTTGCGTGCTCATCTGTACGGAGACAACTTTAGTGATGCGTTGTCCGGAATGCGGCAGGTTGGAACGGCACGGGATATCCCGCTTTACTCTGGCGGGTCGAGGTTCCTCGTTGCAGATCAACTGTTCCTGCGGTGCCCTTAAATTATTGCTCACTTTCCGGGGTAAAAAAGTAAACCTGCAGGTACCCTGCGTGGTCTGCGGGTCGAGGCACGCCTGTTCAGTTAACGCCCGTACTTTTTGGTCTCGCGGGTATATCGAGTTGTTTTGCCAGGTTACCGGCCTGGAACTGGGGCACCTGGGGGCGGAGGACCGGGTGCGGGACCAGGCCTGTCTGGATGAAGCCCTGGATCGGATTGAGTTTATGGGCGACAGTTTTTTTCATAACCGGGAGATAATGTATGCGGTCTTAAGCCATGTGCACAACCTGGGCAAAGCGGGGAGGCTTTACTGCCAGTGTGGAAATCACCGGATTGAAGTGGATATCTTCCCCGATCGCCTGGAATTGCACTGCAGCCGTTGCAATAACCTTTGCATAATATATGCGGAAACAAAGGAAGACCTGAATACTGTCCGGCGTATGTGGACAATAGAGCTGGTTGGGGAGACTTTCCCGGATCTCTTAAAAACTAAAGAAACGCCACCGCAACCGTAGAAAGCAGGTATCTGGTAAAGCTGCTGTTACGGTAAAAGGCCCGTGGTGCCGGCATGAACCGGAAAGTACTAAAAATTTTTCCCCGGGGGATAATGGGAAAAAAGAAGGGTGGGAACTAAAATGTCCCTTGTACCGGCAGGTGTACTGCTCAGGGAAGCCGAGGTGCAGGGCTATGCCGTTGGAGCCTTTAACTGCAATAACCTGGAAATAGTGCAGGCCATTGTGGCTGCAGCCGAGGCCGAAAATGCACCGGTGATTATGCAGGCCAGTCAGGGGGCCATCAAATATGCCGGTGTTGACTATATTGTTGCCATGGCACGGGTGGCCGCCCGTGGCACCAGGGTACCGGTGGCCCTGCACCTGGACCATGGTACCAGCTTTGATCAGGTCATGCGCTGCCTTGTGGCAGGATTTTCCTCGGTGATGATAGACGGTTCCCATTTACCCCTGGAGCAAAATATTGCTCTTACCCGGCAGGTGCTGGCAGCGGCCAGGCCGGTGGGAGTTTCCGTGGAGGCTGAGCTGGGCAGGATTGGCGGTGTGGAAGATGACATTGCGGTTAACGACCGGGAGGCCTTTTTTACCGACCCGGACGAGGCCCGTTATTTTGTAGAACAAACGGGAGTGGATTCCCTGGCGGTGGCCATCGGCACGGCCCACGGCCGCTACAAAGGGGAACCCAGGCTGGACTTTGACCGCCTGACCAGGATTAAAGAGCTGGTGCGCATTCCCCTGGTGCTGCACGGTGCTTCCGGCGTACCCGACGAGGCCATCCGGGAAGCCATCCGTCGTGGAGTACGCAAGGTAAATATAGATACCAATATCCGGGAAGCCTTTGTTGGGGCAGCCCGGCGCGTGCTGGTGGAGAATCCGCAGGAAATTGACCCCCGTAAGATTCTGGGACCGGCCCGGGAAGCGGCCATTGAGATTATCCGGGAGAAAATCCGGGTCTTTGGTAGCTCCGGAAAGGCCAGGGGATAAATTTAAGAGATACTGTCGTGCCCAAAAGGAGGACTTTTCAATGCAGCTTTTTCTCGATACGGCCAATGTGGAAGAAATCAAAAAAGCCTATGCCCTGGGGGTAATCAGTGGCGTAACCACCAACCCTTCCCTTATTGCCCGGGAAGGCCGCGATTTTGCCGAGGTGGTGCGGGAAATCACCGCCATTGTGGACGGGCCCATCAGCGCTGAAGCGGTGAGCACCGAAGCTGAAGGCATGATTGCAGAAGCAGAAGATCTGGCAGCCATTCATCCCAACGTCGTGGTTAAGATCCCCATGACCGCTGAAGGGCTTAAAGCAGTTAAAGCCCTGTCCGCCAGGGGGATCAAGACCAATGTTACGCTGGTTTTTTCGGCCAACCAGGCCCTTTTAGCCGCCCTGGCCGGGGCTACCTATGTCAGTCCCTTTGTAGGTCGTCTGGATGATATTGGTCACGATGGGCTGGAATTGATCCAGGACATTATGGCCATTTACAGCAATTACGACTTCCCGACCAGGGTCATTGCGGCCAGTATCCGCCATCCAGTGCATGTCACCATGGCGGCCCGGGCCGGTGCGGACATTGCCACCGTTCCTTACAAGGTACTCATGCAAATGCTCAAGCACCCCTTAACGGACCTGGGAATCGAGAAATTCCTGGTCGACTGGGCTACGGTTCCCAGGAAGTAACCTCAAAGACGAAAAAACATGTTCATAGTGCGAGTGAAGGCAAAGCTTTCAGGCTGGAAGAACTATCTGAGGGAAAAATATAATCAGGTAATGGACCTCCCCGACGCCCCACATAAAATTGCCCACGGGGTTGCCCTGGGTACGGCTCTGGACTTTTTCCCCATTCCACTGATCAGCATACCCACAGCCTACCTGCTGGCCCGGTTCTTACGGGTAAACGCTATTGCCGCCGCTCTTTCGGCCACCTTTTTTAAGTGGGCCGTACCTTTCTTTTACACCTTGAATTACCTGGTGGGTAGTACCGTCGTAGGGGACAGTCTGGTGGTTCCGGCCGGAGGGTCTTTTTCCACCCTCAAGGAAGTGGGATACCCATTTTTTATTGGTGCAGCCATAGACGCTGCCCTGGCGTGGTTGTTGATTTATTTCCCCGTGCGCCGTCTGCTGGAAATACGACGGGCCAGGAAGTGTTCATAAGTCACCCCCCCCCATGTGGATCCCCGAGTCAGGAGGGAAACCCTCATCATGTGGGTTTCCCCTTACCTTACCATATATAAGTTAACTTTTACCCCTTTAACCTGCCCCAGACGGCCTTGTCTGGTCTCCCACATAGCTAACCCGGGTACAAATTACCCATTATTCATCTTTGGAAAGGAAAGGATGCAGTGTGAATTATTCGGAATTAGAAGGCAAAACCATGCCGGAGTTGTACAAAATAGCCCGGGAGCTGGAACTCACCGGGTACTCCCGCCTGCGCAAGCGGGAGCTGATCTTTGAAATCATCAAAGCCCAGACGGAAAAAAACGGTCTCATTTACACTCAAGGGGTACTGGAAATCCTCCCCGACGGCTACGGTTTCCTGCGACCCTTCCAGTACCTGCCCAGCCACGATGACATCTACGTATCCTCCTCGCAGATCCGCCGGTTTGACCTGCGTACCGGCGATCTGGTTGCCGGCCAGGTGCGCGGGCCCAAGGAAAACGAGCGCTACTATGCCCTGTTGCGTGTGGAACAGGTTAACGGCGTCGATCCGGAGAAAGCCGCCGAGAGATTGCATTTCGACGGCCTTACCCCCCTCTACCCCCAGGAGCGGATCCGCCTGGAGACCCAGCCTGACCGGATTGCCACCAGGATTATCGACCTGGTTGCCCCCATCGGCAAAGGACAGCGGGGTTTGATTGTCGCCCCGCCCAAGGCGGGTAAGACCATGCTATTGAAGGAAATTGCCAACAGCATCACCAAAAATCATCCGGAAATTTACTTAATAGTCCTCCTCATTGACGAAAGGCCGGAAGAGGTTACCGATATCGAGCGCTCGGTGGACGGGGAAGTGGTCAGTTCTACCTTTGATGAGCCGCCGGATAACCATGTAAAAGTGGCGGAAATGGTATTGGAACGGGCCAAGCGCCTGGTGGAACACAAGCAGGATGTGGTCATCTTGCTGGACAGCATTACCCGTCTGGCCCGGGCGCACAACCTGGTGATCCCCCCCAGCGGGCGCACTCTATCCGGAGGCGTCGACCCGGCAGCGTTGCACAAGCCCAAGCGTTTCTTCGGTGCCGCCCGCAATCTGGAGGAAGGGGGCAGCCTGACCATCCTGGCCACCGCCCTCATTGAAACCGGCAGCCGGATGGATGACGTGATCTTTGAAGAGTTCAAGGGTACAGGCAATATGGAGCTGATTTTGGACCGCCGCCTGGCGGAACGGCGCCTGTTCCCGGCCATTGATGTGCAGCGTTCCGGCACGCGCAAGGAAGAACTGCTGTTGTCCCGGGATGAACTGGAGTGGATCTGGTTTTTCCGCAAGGCCACCGCGGGTATGGCTCCCTGGGAGGCCATGGAGATGCTTACCGAGCGCATGAAAAAAAGCAAAACCAACGAAGAGCTCCTGCGCCTCTTCCGCACTGCCCGCAAGAGCGGTCCGGTGGTTCCCCCCGACAGGCCCCCCGATGTGCGCCGGGATATTACCCCCGAAGGCCAGTGACAGTTCGTGTAATGTGCCCTCCCACCATGTATAAAACAGCCCGCTTTGGGGCAATCCTCTTTTTTAGACTGCCTGATAAAAAATGGGGCGGGGTTTTTATTCCCCCGCCATAAAGCAGCTGAAGGAGAGGACTGCACATGGGCAGGTTAGTTAAAAAGCGTCTGCGCAAATTAACCATATTGCTCGCGGTTTGGGCCGTACTGGCGGTGTGCCTGCTGCCCGGCAGGGTGCCTCTGTTTGCCGCACCCGATGAAGCAATTATCACCAATTTCTCATACGGCAACCTCCCCCGGGTGGAAACAGACCGGCCCGCGGGTGACCGGTACATATACCGGGTACAGCCCGGGGACACTTTAGCGGCCATTGCCGGTCGTTTTGGTCTGCCGGTGATCACCCTGCAGGAAGCAAACGGGATAAAAGACGCTAACCTGATCGTGACGGGTGAGGTATTACAAATCCCCGGCGGAGTGATCGAACATACGGTGGCGCCAGGGGAAACCCTTTCGGACATTGCCTGCCGCTACCAGGTGCCGCTGGCCCGGCTGGTGGCGGTCAACGATTTATTGAACCCGGACCGGCTCGTTCCGGGACAGCAGATGATCATTCCGGGCAGATACGGGGATGAGTTACCGGCAGCAGCCGCCATGGTCGCCCTGCCGGTGGACCAGCTGGCCTGGCCTGTGGTGGGTTGGGTAAGCTCCCCCTTTGGCTGGCGGGACGGCCGGCCCCATGAGGGGGTGGACATTGCCGCCGGGGAAGGCGAGCCCATCCGGGCGGTGCGTTCCGGCCGGGTGACCTTTGCCGGCCCCCGGGGCACCTACGGCAACACGGTCATTATTGATCACGGCGGCGGCCTGGAAACTCTTTACGCCCACGCCCTCCAGGTGCTGGTGGAGCCGGGGCAGTGGGTGGAGGCCGGGGAGGTCATTGCCCTGGTGGGCAGCACCGGACGTTCCACCGGTCCCCACCTGCACCTGGAGGTGCGCTTGAACGGCATACCCTATGACCCCCTGTTATGCCTTGCCCGCACCCGGGTGTAAAGGCCCGCGAACAAAGCGGGCCTTTCGTTCGCCTGCAAAATGGGTATAAGCCGGGGCTTTATCATTGACCGTCCCCGGCCTCATTGCTTATAATGGGGGAGTAGTTTTGGGATTGTATATTACGGGGGTTTTGGTCGTGTATTGTCTGGTTTATGCCGATACCGGGGGTCGTTTTTACGATCATCCCGGGCTGGCCGCGGTTGGACGGACGGGGGACCGGTTTGTGGAAGTAACCCCTTCCGATATGATGCCCCTGCCCCGGGGGGCTTCCCTGGTGCTCATTCCGGCCGGGAGCCCGGTGGGGCTCGACCGGCGGGGTAATTTTGTTCTGGTGGAAAGGGTGCGGGAGGTTCCCGTCTTTGCCGTGGCCGCCCTTTTACCCCAGGGCTACACCCGCACCCTTTTACCGGCCTACCGCCGGCCGGCAGGGGAAAAGCCCCTGCCCCTTTTCGGCTATGCAGCGGTGGCCTGGCATAAGGATGGGATGTGGGTGGCCGCGCGGCAAACAGATAACCCCCATCGCTGGGACCCCCGGCATTATAACACCCCGGAGCTGGCGCAGTTGATTTCCGGGCGCCTGGACCGCCACCCCCAAAATCCCATCCTGGCTCAGCTGGCCCGTTGCGCCCGGGAGTACTCCTGTTTTACCGCCCAGAATATTTTTTACCGCCGCTGGGAGGGGGGGATTCCCGTTTCCCCCGGTTGCAATGCCCGCTGCCTGGGGTGTATCTCCAAACAGCCCGCTGAATGCTGTCCTTCTCCCCAGAGCCGGATCTCTGTTGTCCCTCCGGTAGAAGCAGTGGTGGAGGTAATGGAGGAACACTTAAGGACCGCTCCGGGGGCTATAGTCAGCTTCGGTCAGGGATGCGAGGGAGAACCGGCACTGGCTGCCGATACTATAGCCACTGCCATTGCCCGGGTGCGGCGGCTGGTATCCCGGGGGACCATCAATATAAACACCAATGCCGGCCATACTGCCGGCATGGAAAAAATCATCGCCAGTGGGGTTGACTCCATAAGGGTGAGTTTAATCAGCGCCAGACCTGATATTTATCGCGCCTACCACCGGCCCCATAATTACGATCTCCATGATGTGCGCCGCTCCATCGTGCTGGCCCGGCAGGCGGGGGTGTTTGTTTCCCTGAACCTCCTGGTTCTGCCCGGCCTGACCGACCGCGAGGAAGAGATGAAAAGCCTCCTGGCCTTTATCCAGGAGACCGGGGTTCAGATGGTACAATTGCGCAATTTGAACATCGACCCGGACTACCTCTTCGGTCGCCTGCCCCCGGCCCGGGGGGACTTGACAGGTATAGGGGAGTTCATTACCCGGTTGAAGAAGGTGCCGGGTCTTCTGGTTGGGAATTTTACCCGGGAGGTATAGCCGTGGCGTACCTGTTTTTACCACTCTGCTTGGCCCGGTACAGGGCCCGGTCAGCGGCCAGGATTAAACCTTCAGCGTCCCGGGCGTGATCCGGGTAAGCCGCCACCCCCAGGCTGATGGTCAGTCGTCCCCCTGGCTGCTTTTCGCCGTGGGGGAAGGAGTGTTTTTCCACCTTTTGACGCAGTTTTTCAGCCACGGTAATCGCCCCGGCCAGGTCTGTCTGGGGCAGCAGGATGATAAATTCCTCCCCGCCATAGCGGTAGACGGTATCCACGTCCCGGGTATTGGAAACAAACAGGCCGGCCAGCTGCCGCAGGATTTCGTCCCCGGCCAGGTGCCCGTTGGTATCGTTATAATGTTTAAAGAAATCCACGTCGGCCATAATTAAGGACAGGGGGGTGGAGTAGCGTTTGGCCCGGGAAAGCTCTCGCTGCAGGTCAAGGGCCAGCTGGCGCCGGTTATACAGGCCGGTCAGGGGGTCCCGGCTGGCCTGGTTTACCAGGGTGTCCATCAACTGCTTGCGCCGGATCAGGGAATGGGTACGGATTAACAACTCCCGTTTATCCACTGGTTTAGTCAGGAAATCGTCGGCTCCGCATTCCAGGCCCCGGATTCTTTCTTCCCGTCCCTGGCGAGAGGTGATGAAAACAACCGGGGTATCCTTCAGGGCTGGGTTTTCCTTCAGGAGCCTGCAGACTTCGAAGCCGTTCATGCCGGGTAAAATGACATCCAGAAGGATCAAATCGGGCCTTTTATGCTCCGCCACACGCAGTGCTTCCTCTCCGTCAGCGGCGGTAATTACTTCGATGCCTTCCCCTGCCAGGTACCCGGCCAGAATCTTCCGCTGTAAAGAGCTGTCTTCCACCAGGAGTACCCGGGCTGCTTCCCTGTGTGCCAGCGGCTGGTCGGCGAGCTGTTTTTCCAGCTGGCGCAGGGTAATTACTGATTTTAATCGCGCGGACAATTCCAGCCTGTTAATGGGCTTGTGCAATACCTCGTACACCCGTAACCGCGGGAATTCGGGGAAAAGGTCCTGGGAACTGGTGATGAGAATCACCGGCAGGGTGTCCCCCTGCTCCTGTAAAAAAGAGCACAGGCAAATGGATTGATGAGGAGGACTTAAAGGCTCAAAAATGAGCACATCGGACCACCCCCGGCGGATGGCCTCAATGGCCTCCTCTTCCAGGGTGGTGATGAGCAAATTAAACAGCTCGTAATCCAGCTGTGAAGCCACGGCAGTGATGGTTTCGCGGCTGCCGGACAGCAACAATACCAGCGGGCGAAAAACAGGGCCTGTCAAATTAAAAAAACCTCCTGTTAACGAGGAATATGAGTTCGGTGATGCAAAACAACAACCAGAATACCACATCATTACCTTATCATGAAGTTTCGCTCAATTCAAGACTGACGAATCTTGCTCCTTATTATCTCCTATGTTATAATAACAAAGTATGCGATTAAGATGCAATGAGGTTATAAGTGAGGTGATTTTCCAGTGAAGGAAGGCATTCACCCGAAATACGGGCCGGCAAGGGTAATTTGTGTCTGCGGTAATACCTTTGAGACCGGTTCAACCAAAAAGGAGCTTAGAGTGGAAATCTGTTCCAGGTGTCACCCCTTCTTTACCGGGTCCCAGCGGACTGTTGAGACCAGGGGAAGGGCGGACCGGTTCCGCAAAAAATACGGCTTGAAGTAGGGTAGCAGAGCGGGGGCTCTGCTATTTGCTTGGAAATACTGTGCCCAAAATCCTTATGAGGCACATGGGCGGCGGCAGAACGGTTTTACCTGCGTAATAAGGGGAGAGTATCATTTATGGGCCGTTTTGAATACGGCGGGCAGGCCGTCATCGAGGGAGTGATGATGCGCGGGCCGGCCCTGCGGGCGGTCGCCGTGCGGCGTCCCGATACAACCATTATACTGGATACCCGGCCCGTGGGTTCCCTGACCTCCCGGTTCCCCGTCTTAAAGTGGCCCCTGGTCAGGGGAGTGGTGGTTTTGATTGAATCCCTGATCATGGGCCTGGAGGCCCTCTCCTTTTCGGCCAACCAGGCCTTAGGGGAAGAGGAGGAACTGAGCACCCGGGATATTGTCATAACCCTGGCAGTGGCTCTGGCTCTGGGGATATTTTTGTTCGTGATCCTGCCCGCCGGTCTTGCTCATTTTCTGGCCGGCTTCATGCGGGGGGCTCTGCTCCAGAATTTTATTGAGGGCGTAATTCGTCTGGCCGTTTTTCTGCTTTATGTGGCCTTGATCGGCAAGCTGCCCGATATCCGGCGGGTGTTTCAGTACCACGGGGCGGAACATAAAGTGATTAACGCCTATGAGGCCGGCGAAGAGCTCACCGTGCCCGGGGTGCAGCGCTATTCCACCTTTCACCCGCGGTGCGGGACCAGTTTTATTCTCATTGTACTGGTGGTAAGCATATTCCTTTTCTCCCTGCTGGGCGAGCAGGTGCTCTGGTGGCGCATAACCTCACGGATACTGTTGTTGCCCGTGCTGGCGGGAGTTTCCTATGAACTGTTAAAATTATCGGCCAGATATCCTGATTTCTTCCTGTGCCGGCTTTTCATCATCCCCGGCCGGTGGCTGCAGAGCCTGACCACCCGGGAGCCGGATAATGACCAGGTAGAAGTGGCCATCTCCGCCCTGGGAGCGGTGCTAGGAGGTGAGGATAACCATGCTGGACAAACTGGACAGCCTGGAACAGCGTTATGAAGAATTGAGCAACCTGATTGCCGATCCGGAAGTAATTAACGACCGGGTGCGCTGGCAGCAATATGTCAAGGCCCATGCGGAGCTGGAAGAAATAGTCGGCGTGTACCGTGAGTATAAAAAGGTGTGCCGGGACATCCGGGAAGCAAAAGAACTCTTGCGGGAAAAGCTGGAGCCGGATTTCCGGGAGCTGGTGGAGACGGAGCTTGAGGCGCAGGAGGAGAAGAAAGAGGAACTGGAGCACAAATTAAAAGTGCTGCTGCTGCCCAGGGACCCCAATGACGAGAAGAACGTCATCATGGAAATACGCGCCGGTACCGGGGGGGAGGAGGCCGCCCTTTTTGCCGCCGACCTGTTTCGCATGTACACCCGGTATGCCGAGCGCCAGGGCTGGAAGATTGATTTGATGAATACCAGCTACACCGATCTGGGCGGCATCAAGGAAGTCATCTTTCTCATCGAGGGCAGGGGGGCATACAGCAAGTTGAAGTTTGAAAGCGGCGTGCACCGGGTGCAGCGGGTGCCCACTACCGAGTCGGGGGGGCGCATCCATACTTCTGCCGCGACGGTGGCCGTCCTGCCGGAAGCCGAGGAAGTGGATGTGGAGATCAACCCCAACGACCTGCGCATAGATGTCTTCTGCTCCACCGGGCCGGGCGGCCAGTCGGTGAACACGACCCAATCCGCGGTGCGCATTACCCACCTGCCCACAGGAATCGTGGTCTC
Source organism: Desulfovirgula sp. (assembly GCA_020725525.1). Classification (GTDB taxonomy): domain Bacteria; phylum Bacillota; class Desulfotomaculia; order Desulfotomaculales; family Desulfovirgulaceae; genus Desulfofundulus. The sequence continues at coordinate 2,610 of DYEX01000028.1, read as the reverse complement.
CTGCCAGGATGAAAAAAGCCAGCACAAAAACAAGGAAAAGGCCATGCGGGTCCTGCGGGCCCGTTTGCTGGACCGGCTGCAGGAGGAGCAGCAGCAAAAGATTGCTTCCGCCCGCCGCTCCATGGTGGGCACCGGGGACCGCAGCGAACGGATCCGTACTTATAACTTTCCGCATAATCGCGTGACGGATCACCGCATAGGTTTGACCATTCACCGTCTCCCGGAAGTGCTCATGGGCGAGCTGGATGAAATTATCGACGCCCTGGTTACCACGGATCAGGCCCGGCGCCTGCAGCAGGTGGATAACGCATAAATTGAGGAGAGTTTTTTATGGATATTGCCACCGCCCTGGCCAAAGCCAGGGCTTTCTTGCACCAGAAGGGTATTGCCGCCGCCCCCCTGGAGGCGGAGGTGCTTCTGGCCCATGTTACCGGTACGGACCGGGTGGGTTTATACCGGGATGCCAACCGCCCCCTCACCTGGGAGGAAGAAGAAAAATTTCAGGAGCTTCTGCAAAGACGGGCTGCCGGGGAACCGGTGGCCTACCTGACGGGCCAGCGGGAGTTTATGGGGCTTTCTTTTGCGGTCACCCGTGATGTGCTCATTCCCCGGCCGGAAACGGAACTGCTGGTGGAGACGGCCCTTGAACTGTTGACCGGCGGCGTGGTGCCGGTAACCCCCGGGGGCAGGCGGGAGGACCGGCCCCCTCTAATGGCCGATGTGGGCACGGGCAGCGGGGCCATTGCCGTCAGCCTGGCTTACTATCTGGGCAAGGGCACCATCTACGCCACCGACATTTCCCCGGCGGCCCTGGCGCTGGCCGCCGAAAACGCCCGGCGGCACCGGGTAGCCGGCCGCATCATCTTTTTGGCCGGGGATTTGCTGTCCCCGCTGCAAAAAATCCTTCCACCCGGCAGCCTGTGCCTGGTGGCCGCCAACCTGCCCTATATACCCTCGGCTGCCATTGGCCAGTTGATGCCCGACGTAGCCCGCTATGAGCCGCGCCTGGCTTTAGACGGCGGCCGTGACGGGTTGGAGCTCTACCGGCGCCTGGTTCCCCAGGCCCGGGAACTGCTGGTGCCGGGAGGGTACCTGCTCATGGAGATCGACCCCTCCCAGGTCCCTCTGATGGCCCGGCTGCTCCCGGAAGGCGTCTGGCGTTACCGGGTGCGGCGGGACCTGGCCGGCCGGGAGCGGCTGGTGGTGGCGCAAGTGGTGGCGCAGCCCGTGGCTTCTCCCCCTGTGTAATATCAGGCTTGCCGCGTCCGCTCACATGAAAACTTCGTGAAAAGCAAAACCCGGCTTGATGCCGGGTAGTAGATTACATCTTACTTGTCAAGTTTTTTAAGTAGCTCGTTGATATTAACCACAGGCAATACCAGGGGAGGAAAACCTGAATTGGCTGTAACTATACTTATAATTGCTCTTACATAAGGGAATAAAATTGCAGTGGCATTAGTTTTTATGAGGTTTTCATATGGCATTCCACTTTCTTCTCTAAAGCCCTCAAACTTGAAGAAACCAACCACTTCTATATTCAATGTAAACGGATGGTTTTCTTTAAGTTCTTTAAAAACCCTGCAAGTCAGTTCAACCGCTGCAGAGCCGGTTTCTAAATCCAGTTCATGTTGAACGCTGAACTCGACATCTAGCTCAACAACGTCGTCTCCGGTGGGAGTGTCCGGGGGGCGGTCTGGAAAATTTTAAAAGGCCTTCCACGCTGTGAGCACACCGGTGAAAATGATCAGCAGGCCGCTGGTCACCGTTAGCCAGCGCCAGCTGCGCCGCCCCAAAAGGCGCTGGGTCAGAGCGGAAAGCTTCACAAAAAGCAGTCCCACCCCCACCAGGGCCAGTGCCCCTCCCAGCCCAAAGGCCAGGACCAGGCTTAACCCCGCCAGGGGTGTGCCGCTGCCGATGGAGAGCAGCATTACCGTCAGGGCCCCCGGGCAGGGCACCAGGCCGCTGGTAATGCCTACCAGCAGCAGCCCCCAGCGGTCCAGGCGCACCCCGGTCCCTACCGGCAGGTGTCCCGGCCGGCCGCAGTGGGGGCAGCACCCACCCCGCATAAAAAGCAGCCGCAGGCCGATAAAAGCAATGAGCACTCCCGAGATCAGCTGCAGCCATACCCCCAGTTCCTGCCGGGGCATTCCCGCCGCCGCTACGGTAAGCCAGGTAACCCAGCGGGCACCCATGGTCAGGACCAGCACCACCAGGGTATGGGTGGTCGCCGTGATCAGCCCTAAAAGCAGCGCATCAATGGCCCGGCCCCGGGAAAGGACGAGGTAGGCCCCCATGATGCTCTTGCCGTGTCCCGGTTCCAGGGCATGCAGGAGACCCAGGCCAAAGGCCGATAAATGGGTAATGCCGAAAGTCAAACCCCTCACCCCGACCGCAAAAGTTCCCCCGTTTATGCCGCCTGTACGACTGGACAGGACACTACAGCATATTCCCCGGGCACCATTTTTTAGAACGGCCGTGTAAAATTTCAGTAGGCACCAGAAGGGGATCAGCCCCCTGAAAAAGAAATGAGACCTCGCGCGCCCAAAAAACACCAAAAATCAAGCTAAAGGAGTGTGAGGTCTCATGCTAAATATTCGCCAAATAGTGGGT
>DYEX01000173.1 GCA_020725525.1 Desulfovirgula sp. | reverse complement strand
TGGTGCCTACTGAAATTTTACACGGCCTCCGGAAGGAAGCCCTCTCTTGCCGGCGGATAAGCCCGCCGGGTATATCATCAGGTGATGATCGTGTTTTATTTAACAGTTACCGACTTGAAACAATTTTTCTATTGCCCGCGTATCATCTATTTTACATACGTTTTACAGGTGGAAAGAAAAGTAACCGCCAAAATGCAGGAGGGGTCCCTGGCCCACCTGGAGGCCGTGCGCCTGGAAGGGCGGCGGAGTCTCAAGGCTTTTAAACTGGAAGAAGGCCGCCGCATTTTCCGTACCTCTCTGGTTTCCGAGCGGCTTGGCCTCACGGGTCTTTTGGACATGCACCTGGTCACTCCCACCGGCTGTTTTCCCGTGGAGTTCAAGGATACCAACCGCCCTTTGACCGTCAACCACAAATACCAGCTGGCCGCCTACGTTCTTTTGCTTGAGGAGCATTACGGCAAACCCGTGCGCGGCGGCTTTATCTATTACCTCCCCCGCAAAACGGCCCGCTATATAGAAGTGACCCCGGGGATGCGCGTCCATGTGAAGGATAAATTGAAAAAAATCCGCAGCCTGATCGAAAGGCAGATTTTCCCGGAAGCCCCGCGTCGCCGGGGCAGGTGCGTGGATTGCGAGTACAAAAATTTCTGTGGGGATGTGGGATAATGTATTTTTTTACAGATGAGGAAAAAAAGCACCTCTACCGGGGCCTTTTGCCAAAGGCCAGGGAAATGGGCGTGGCCGATGAGCTGCGGGGGTGGAACTGGCCTTTCCCGCCTCTGGCGCCCATTTACGACGTCCTGCTCGCCATCTACGAGGTGGCCGGGGCCTATTGCCCGACGGGCCGCGACCTGTATTTGCGCAGGGTGAAAGGAATTAAGACCAGGCCCAATTTAGCCATGCAAAAAGGCACCGTTCTTCACGGAGCCCTCGTCCACCTTATTGTAGCCGCAAAAAGAATTATTTACGAAGAAGGAGTAGCAAATTATCAGAAAATTGTTGCCCGTCTTAACGAATTGCCGCCGTACCCGCCGGAGTACTGGCCGGGGGAAGTCGATACGGGGGAGGATCCGGAAAATTATGCCCGCCTGCTCCGGAATGTTAAAGTTCTCACGGATTTTGAAAAATCCCGCCTCATCGCCCGGACCCAGGAAATACTGGTCAAACAGCCGTACATCGGGGAAGATTCCCTGGTCAGCCTGGCCATTCCGGTGGTGGTAGAGCAGAAGCTGGACGGTTCCTTTTTGGGTTTAAGCCCGAACTTAAGCACTGATGCCGTTACTTATCCCGAACCGGTCATCGTGGATTTAAAGTTCGGGCGCCCGCAGCCTTTTCACCGGTTGAATACCACCGGTTACGCCCTGGTTATGGAGTCTTTGTATGAATTTCCGGTTAACCTGGGCTGCCTCGTTTACGCCGAGTTTAAAGACGACCGGCTGCTTGTAAGGAAAGACCTGCACATCATCAGCGACGAGTTGCGCCAGCGGTTCTGCGAAATACGGGATGAAAAAGCCCGGCTGGTGGCGGAGGAAATTGATCCGGGAGTGCCGGAAAACTGCTCCACCTCATGCCCGTATTTTCCTTTTTGCCGGTAATAAATGTATCCGCCGGGGAAGGTATTTTTCCCCCGGTGGTGAAATGAATATCTGAAGGATAACCGGCCTTATGGTCTTTTCGCAAATACCCCCGGCTTTCGTGCAGAAAACCCATTTTCGAAAAAAACGGCTTTCCGGAACCGCATCAGAAAGCCGCCAGCCCGCACAACAGCTGGATTTTT
>DYEX01000172.1 GCA_020725525.1 Desulfovirgula sp. | reverse complement strand
TTTTTTATAACTTAATTTTTCGCATACGTACTTTTGTCCGGTAAAAGCATCTCTTAATTTCCAGGGCAGAAGTGCAGTTCCTCTAATCATTGACGACCCGCAATTCGGCCAGGTTAAACTGGCACAGGGAACCACCTGGATTTACTTTTTAAACCAGCCGATGCGTGCCCCGGGAACACTGTCCACATCAGAAGAATACGGTTTTATGTCTATAAGCGGGCTCCCGTCCAGCGCGTCGACCCCACGCACCAGCAGGCGGTTTTCCTTCACCTTCAGCAACTCCGCCACACAGAAGGCAATGGGGTTGGGCCGGGAAGGTGAGCGGCAGGCAAAAACGCCGCGTATTTCCGGGCCAAAGGGCGTTCTTGTCCGCAGCGTGTCCCGGCGCGCCAGGTGGCACCAGTAAAGCACAATCAGGTGGGTTGCCTGCTCCACATCTTTCAAACCTTCCATAAACTGGGGGAAAATCTCCAGCTCCGCCGTCCGGTCGGAAAAACGCCCCTGGTGCGGCGCATCGCCGGGCGCCCGGTAAGGGCTGTGGATTACCCCAATGGGAATTAGCTCCAAAAGAGATCACCTTCTTTAAATTAGCTTGTTACGGCCAGGTCGGTTATTTTCCCCCCGCGGGCCATCTGCATAAGTTTCAGTAATTGTTCAACTGCTGAAACCCTCATCTTTCCCCGATTAACCGTTCATTAAACGCCGGAGCCTTACCTCCGCCCACAACAGTGCTTGTACTTTTTACCGCTCCCGCAGGGGCAGGGCTGGTTGCGCCCGATCCTGGCCACCCTGACCGGAACTGCAGTTACTTTTTCCGGGGGATCGTCCCGGAGGTTTTGCCCGGCCGTTTCCGCCACGGCAAGCTGCCCGGCCAGAAAAGCTTCCCCCCTGGCCAGCAGAGGAGCCGCCTTATCACCCTGGCCCAGGCTTTGGTAGAGTGTGCCCAGGGCGTACGCTGCCTCCGCGTTGTCCGGTTCGAGCTGAAGGGCGGTCTGGTACTGGGCCAGGGCTTCTTCAACCCGGCCCAGCCGGCGCAGCACACTTCCGTACCGGATCCGCAGCGCGGCGTTGGCGGGAGAGCGCTGAACCAGTCGCTCGAAATAGGCGGGCATTTTCGAAAGCGGGATTTCCTTCCCGTCGAAGGTGGTGCTCCTGCCAAACGTAAGCCAGGAACTTTCCTTTTGACCCCGGGCGGCCAGAAGCATTATCTCCGCCGTCAACGCCAGCATGGCTGCGTTTGTATACTCATAATCGTTGACGGCGCCGCATCCCTTGCAAACAATGTCATCCTGGATCAGTAGAGCATCGCGCAGGTTTGCAGATTTCTTCCTGTACTGGTTTATGTCAACAAAGAGCTCGTCTACCTCATAATGGTAAACCCGGCCGCAGCGGCGGCACTTGAGCTCAAGGGAGCGGCTTTCGTCATCCCTTTCGGGAAGAATTCCCCTCTCGAGGGCCGATTCCAAAGCGGCCAGGCTTTTTCTCTGCCTTTGCCGGTATTCGCGGTACTCCCGGCGCAGCCGGGGCAGTTCCGGAATGGGCTGCCCGTGCAACTCGGCCAGAAAAAGGAGGGTTTCGGTGAGCAAAAACTCCCCCGGGCGCCACTCCCGCCGGTAAAGCTCGAGAAAGGAAGCGCTGGCCAGGCTTTTTACAGCCAGACAGTAGGATTCCGTGGCCGCAAACAAAAGCTGCTCCTGCCTGGCCAGGATTGCCACTGCTTCCGGGTAGGGAAGCCGGCCGAGAATGCTCAGAAGGTGAAACTCGGCACCCGAGCGGGAGCTGTTCTGAAAAGCTCGATCAATCAGGGGAAGCACGGCTGGCCCCAGGGCGGCGAGGGCGTCCACGCAATCCTCCATTAAATCCAGGGCGGCATCGTTCTCCAGCACGGCAAGCAAAGCCGGGGCCGCAGGCAGGCAGGCTTCCGGCTGCCTGCGGGCCAGCTGGCGGAGCACCCGGACGGCCCGTAACGCCCCCCAACCGGCCGGATCTTTGAACAGCACGCCGGTAAGTTCTTTTACCACCCGGCCACCCAGCCCGGCAACCTCTTCTATCACCGCCGGGCTAACTTCCGGCCGCGGGCCGGTCAATAATTCCATCAGCCGCCGTTCCCGTTCCGCCGGCGGGGTGTCCGCGGGAACTTCCCCGTAACCTGGATCCGCCGCCAGGGCAAAAAGGCACGCCAGTAAAATGCCGGCAGTTTCTTCCGGTACCAGGCGCAAATTATTTTCCCCCGCCTCCTCATGAAGGCTTGCCAGCAGCAGCCAGCGTAAGCCGGCCAGCCGCCGGTACGGGTTTTCCTCCCCGGTGAGCGCCGCGGCGGCTGCGAGCATATTTTCGTCCCGCCGCTGGCTTTTGATGACCTGCCGGGCCATTTCCAGCACCGCCCCGGAAAGATCATCCAGCCGGGACGCCCTGGCAATCCGGCGCCAGAGCGGAGCCAGATCGGCGGAGCAAAACCAGCCCGCCGGAAAATCAGGACCAAAGTATTCCACCGCACAGTCGAGCAGTTCCTGCCGCCGTTTGCCCCGACCCGTCCAGATCTGGGCCAGGGCCTCCGCCAGTTCCCTCACCCCGGCAATGTCGGCCAGCCCCCGGTGATCATAGGGGTAAGCTGTCTTCAGACGGTCGAAATAATCGGCCGCTATTTGCCGGAGATCCGCCGGTTGGCCCAGCCTGGCCAGGGAACCGGCCACGCCGGGCCAGAGAAGGGGGTCCGTTTTGACTTGAGCCAGCAGCCGTAAGAGGGCTTCCCTGGCGAGAGGGCCGCCCAGGGAGGCCAAAACTTCGCCAAGAATAAGCATTTCATTTTTATCCTGGCTGACCGCCAGCCGTTCGGCCAGCAGGGGAACGGCCTGGGTATAACCGGCCCGGCCCAGAGCTTTTAAGTATACCGGACTGGCCTTGGTTTTCCGGGCGAAGAAAGCATCTATAAGAGAGGGGCATTCCCGGCCGGTGGCGTGCTCCGCCAGGTAGAGGGCCGCTTTTTGAAAAACCTCCTCCTCCGGGTCGCCAAGGAGTTTTAGCGCGACCGGCAAACCCTGTTCAGGATAGTGGAATTCCAGGCCCTCAAGGGCCCATTCGCGAACCAGGGGGCTGAGGTGATTAGCGTATTGCAGATAATCAGTGTGCTGCCAGAGCGGGACAGGCATCTTAAAAACTCCTTCCCTGTTATCAGTGTGTACCCCATCGCGATTTTTTCATTTCTTCCGACCGATCCAGGGGTTGCCATCTATTTTCGCTTTTTACTCCCAAAATTCCTCCGAAAAAACAATTTTCATCACCCGAAATGATTTCGGCCAGGCGCAGGACACGGCAGTGGCAGCCTGAGATAAAGCGTTGTAAAAGCTATCTTCGGGAACAAGGGGTACTCATGAACTTGCAGAAAAAGTTGCCCGGTTGTGTGGACCACTTCTACACATTGTTTAAGGCATTGCCCTTTAAAATAGCAGATCCTGATGATTACGATCTGGAACGGGCCAAATCGTTGATTAACGAAAAGGACGCCCCCATAATGGCGGCGGCCATGACAGCAAAGGTGGGCTGGTTGTTAAGTTTGGATAAGCACTTCCTGAATGAAGACTGGAAAGGGAAAGTGGATTTCGCAGCCGGTACACCCGGGGATTTTTTGCAGGAGCTGGTATCCCTTTTGAAGAAAGATCTTCCTGTATAGGCACAGTAGTGCTGCAAGCTGCCATTTTAATTCTCCTTGAGCCTGTGTTATAATTCTACTTTAGAAGAAATAACCAGGTCCTCAAATATTTTTATGTTGGGGGACAACCTGATGGACGAAGCGGTTTTTCAACAATACGCAAAAGCCTGGCGCAAAAGGCAAAGAGACGAGGAAAGGAAGCGGAGAAAGAGACTGCGACAGGCCAGGGAAACAGCCGGAAAATTGGCCGAAATGCTTGTTCAGGATTACGGAGCCAAAGAAGTCTGGCTTTTTGGTTCGCTGATCCGGTCAGGCAGTTTCCACAGGAACTCCGACATCGATCTTGCCGCCGCCGGTCTGCCAGCGCAGGAATTCTTCCGGATTATCGCGCGGCTCAATGCCGCCACCGAATTTGCCGTTGATTTAGTTGATCTGGATGCCTGCCCTCCCTGGCTGGCGGCAGCCATCAGAAAGGAAGGAAAGCTGCTTGGGGGGAAACAATTAGAACCACTATTTTGCGAAAAAGAAACGGGTGGATTTCATGCGGGCCAGAACTAAAGAAGACCTTCTCTCCCTGGTGGGTCAGCTGGACCACATTATGAAAGCCCTGCGGCTAACTGTCGAAGAAGCAGAAGCAAAAGAGCGGGAATTCAGTACGGTCATTCCCACCCCCTTCGAACTGCGCGGGCTCGGCAGCCTGCTCCATGATTTTTATACGGCTGTCGAGGACGTTTTCGAGGCTATTGCCGGAGATATTAACGGCAGTCTTCCGCAGGGAACGACCTGGCACAAAGAATTGCTGGTGAAAATGTCCATCCCCATTCCCGGGCTCCGTCCAGCGGTTATTTCCGAAGAATTGCGCTGGAAACTGGACGAGTATCTCCGTTTCCGCCACGTCTTTAGAAACGTCTACGGCTACCTGCTCGACTGGAAACGCATACGGCCTCTCCTGGAGAACCTGGACTCCGTATACCAGCAGTTCACCCGGGAAGTTGCCGCCTTCCGGTCCTTCCTGATGCGCCTTGCCGGCGAACTGGATTAAAGCGGGCCACAAGCCATTCTGCTGCCGGGGGAGTAAGGTTTTCCGGCTTTAAAATCATAGCCGTAACCCTGCGGCAGAACGTGCAGGGTTACCCCGGTGAGGGCCAGCATGGGCTGCGGGTGTAAATCGGAAGCGCTGGTATGCGTGATGGTCCGCCCGTCCACCACCGTCACCGTGCCGGAACCCAGCACGTTAAAACGACCGTCCGGCGAAACTACGATGGCCGTATCTTCATCAATACTGATACCCAAAACATGGGGATTATGGGCCACGGCGGCAAGAAGCCGGCCGATGCGCCCACGCTGGGCGAAATGCTGGTCAATCACCACGCCGCTGATAAGCCCCAGGCCGGGGGCCATTTTCACCGTATTCTTTCCGGGAGAACGTCCGCCCCTGCCGCCCGTGATCATGATCTCGCCCATGGCCGCCGCACCGGCACTGGTGCCGCCGATCACCACTCCCCCAAGGCTGGCGGCCTCCAAAGCATGTTCAAAGATGGTCTTCCCCAGGATCCTGGCAATCCGCAACTGGTCGCCCCCGGTAAAAAAAATGCCCGTAGCCCGCTGCAAAATGGCGGCATGGCGCAGGTCCCCGGCCTTTTCCCGGCTGTCCAGGTGGACCGGCAAAACGTTATCTGCCCCCAGCCGCAGGAATACCCGGCGGTAGGCCTCACCCACTTCCCCGGGCAGACGGGTGGCCGTGGTAATTACCACAATGCACTAAAAAAATTAATCATCTACAACAAAAAAGCCGGGCAATTTATACCCGGAAGCAATCCAGTGTCAGAAGCTAAAGGATTATTTAACTGCTCTTATCGTACAGGGTGGCCACAGGATCGCGTCAACTTTTTAAAAAATACTTTCCACCTCTACCGCAAATCCGGCGATTACATGGGATTGAACCGTCCCCTGTTGCTCCACTTCCTGGTCCAGGGCATATTTTCCACCCTTCAGGCAAAAAACCTGGATTGATTTGCTATGGGGATCAACGATCCAGTATTCCCTGACGCCGCTCTTTTCGTAAACCTTGTACTTGATCCGCAGGTCGTAATAACCGGTACTAGGGGAAAGGATCTCCACCACCAGGTCCGGGGCGCCATTAATCCGCTTCTCTTCGATAATGGACAGCCTTTCGTTGGAAATATAAATTATGTCCGGCTGGTAGGTTTCTGTTTCCTCCAGGTAGACGTCGACGGGAGCGTGTAAAACAATACCCAGCCCTTTTTCCAGGACATAACCCGCCATTTTTAGTTCCAGTTTCATGGACACCATCTGGTGATAGGGTGTGGACGAGGGCGTCATGACCAGTTCCCCCCCAATCAGTTGATAGGGTGACCCTTCCGGAAGGCGGCAGTAGTCTTCGTAGGTATACCTT
>DYEX01000171.1 GCA_020725525.1 Desulfovirgula sp. | reverse complement strand
CAAAATTCGACACGAGGAAGGAAATCCCTTCTTTTTATGTTAAATTATGCGATCTGAGTTAGTGATAGGTATTGGGTGAGCTTGATCTGACCCTCTGCGAAAGCCTTGATTTTTAAGGGTTAAGAATTTTGCAGGTCGTACTCCCTATCTCGTATAAAACTCTGGTAGTTGAAAACAAACCAAATAAATGGTTTAATATAGTTGTAATAGTGGTTATGGGCGGTAATTCTACGGGCACAAGGTTACGGGGTCAGTCTGTACCCGGTTTGCCTCCCAAATCACTATTGCCTTTTTGTGGTGGATCCCGGGGTTTGTAAACCAACATGTTCATTCACCTCCTAATATCACATTAATCACAAGTCACAGCCAAGGGTTATATTGCCGAAACTTTTCAATAATCCTACTAATTAATCATGTTTTTTATGATGGTAGGACAGGTTGTCCATGGCGATGCTCTTACAAAACGACATTTACCATTTAAGTTTTGGTGGGAATGTTTGGTATTTGTTAACAGTTAAACTCTCTTGTCTATTCCACGTTTATGTGCACCCATTGTATCTCCCACAAAACTCCAGGTCAACCAATCTTGTCTAGAAAGTAGATATCGTTGTCTGAAAACAGCTTTTGGCTATCTGAAACTGGATTTTGGGTGTTTGGAAGTAGCGGCTTGCGAAATATGAAAAAGAGGGTCGTATTTTGGCAAACCCTCTTTTTCTACCAGGACAAAAGCCAGTATTTTCCAGTTCTCCGGCTTTTGTTTGCGGCCAGTATTGCCGTGTGCCGTGAGTAAGAATATTTATTGTCTATCGTTTTACCCCGGGGTGAGGTTTGCCCTGATCGCGTCCAGGTTGACAATATAGTCTGGTAGCAACACTGGCCTCGCGGCCCGAGCCGGTGCCCGACCGTTAAAAGGTTGGCAATATAGTCCGGTGGCAGCAAAACAAAATGGACACCGTTTAGCCTTGCCTCGATGCTTGCTTTCCAAGATCGCTTGGCCATATGTGCGGCCATGACGCCGGTCCAGCCTGTTTAAATCAATCATGATCTCCCGGCCCCTTTGTCCAGTATATGTACCGAGAAAATCGTTTCATTGCCGGCATGTTCCACGGTTACCCGGCCCGAATATTTGTCCGTGATTTCTTTTACAATGGCCAATCCCAGTCCCCGGTTGTTTTTCTTGGTGCTGAAGTACGGTTCGTACATTCGGTCCAGTGTTTCAGGCGGAATTGGGTCGCCCGTATTGGCTACGGTGAAAACATATTCCCCGGGCTCCCGGGTGATCTCCAGCCTCACGTGGCGTTGACCACCTGAGAAAGCACCTGCGGCCTTGATGGCATTGTCCAGGAGGTTACCCAGCAGGGAGCTGGCCTCCATGGGGGTTAAGGGAATATTCTGGAGGCTGCAATCCACCTGAACGGAAAAGTTTATGCCCCGGGCTTCGGCCAGCCCCGCCTTGGCAAACAGCATGGCGCTGATGCCGGGATTGTCGGTTTTCACCACTTCCGCCGGGTTGGAGATATCCAAAAACATTTCCTTAACGTAGCGACGGGCTTCATCGCAGGAGCCGACCTCCAGAAGGCCGTAAACAGTTTGCAGGTGATGGTTGAAGTCGTGGCGTTGTTTTCTAATAGTGCGAATTAACTTATCCAGCTGGGCAATGGTTTCTTCAGCTTTACGGGCTTCAAATTCCTTCTCTGTCAATGCGGATATTTTTCTCAGCGCGCCCATGGACAAGACTGCAACGGTAACCAGGATCAAACTAAATGAGGCTGCGAACATGTCAGGATATAATTTGGGAAAGGCACCGGTTTGGGAGACGAACAGCACCATGTTTAATACAGCCAGCAACAGCAGGGGCAACAAAAGCAATATATACAAATTCAAGTATGCCTTTTCGGTCCTTTTTCCAATGTCGTTCCGGAGTGCCAGCTGGTTGAGCCCGGAAGCAAAATTCAGCAGGTGAAAATTGTACCGCCGGCAGGATATAATAAACAAGAGAATTAAAACTGCTTCCGGCAGGAAAACGGCTATACGCATATAGTCGGTGGCGATTACTTCTTCCAAAGTATAACCGGTGATGCTTAACAACGGCGGCAGGATGGCAGCTTCCAGGGTCCCGTACACCACCAACCCCAGCAGGGCGATAACGGTAACTCTCCGCCAGGACAGGCCGGTGATGATCTCTAAAAGCAATATGTAAACGGCTACCTGGACCAGAGTGTGCAGGCCGAAGGGGATGGAGGATAGCCTGACGAAATACGAGGATACCGTTTGGGCCGCGCCTATGCCTATTAAATACCGGGGCGTTATTTTAAGGCCCGCCAGTTGAAAGCCCAGCGCGGTTACCAGCAGCGCCTCCGGCAGGGAAACCAGAAGCAGCGAGAACAAAGACATTTTGTCCAAAATGCCTTTCCTCCCCAGTATTTTACACGCAAGACCGGATTTCCTTTTGCCATTGTCTGAAAAGTGCTTTTGGCTGTCTGAAAAGTGGATTTGGCTGCTTGAATAATAGACGTTGGAAACGCCCTTCAGGTTGCAGGAGTCAGGAAAATCTGCCCCCGGGGTAAAACGCTGCGTACTGCTTTTTCAGGTAAACAGCAAAAGGCTCTTTTAACCTCGAACAGGGCCGAGGAGCTTGAAAAAATACCGGAACTATCCGGTGGTAGAAGAGGGCCTTACCAGAACGTTCTTTTTTGCTCAAACTTTGATTAGCCACGTTCGGACAGCCAAAGGCTGTTTTCAGACAGGGATATCCACTTTCTAGACATAACTGGTTGACATGTCTTTTTGTGGAAAGTAAAATAGCCTCAGAGCGGTCAAACATTTTGAGCTTAGACTAGCTCATGTTCCACATAAAAAGAGGGGAGATAGCACATCTACAAAACAGTGTAGAAATACTGGATATGCCTATCCGGTAGCTTGATTTTGAATCAATAGCACCGACTTTAAACAACCTGAAACCAAAAATTGTTGGAATTTTAAACAGATCAACATACAGTTTTCCAATTGTTAGCAAAGTAGCTAAAATAGTAAAAGATTATTCGAAAGATATCGTTGTAGTGACGGGTGGAACGTATGTATCATATATGCCAGAAGATGCACTAAAGAGTTGTCCATTTATTGATGTTATTGTAATAGGAGAGGGAGAAATACCATTCACAAAGCTGGTTCATAACGTTCTAGCAAATGAAAGTTATGAAAAAATTGAGGGACTGGCTTTCAGGAAAAATGATGAAATTATTAAAAATGGGGGGCCAATTCCTACAGATCTTAGTAAAATACCCTTACCAGCCATAGATTTGCTCCCAATAGACCTTTATGTAGCCAGGAGAGAAAGGTATATATTAGAACTAAGTCGAGGATGTTCCAACGCCTGCCCGTATTGTACCTCGTCATTTATCAAAAAAAATGTAAGATATCGAAATTTAGAGCAAATAATCAACGAAATTGAACTAGCATATAAAGCAGGCTTCCGTAAGCTTGTACGACCTGCAAAATTCTTAACCCTTAAAAATCAAGGCTTTCGCAGAGGGTCAGATCAAGCTCACCCAATACCTATCACTAACTCAGATCGCATAATTTAACATAAAAAGAAGGGATTTCCTTCCTCGTGTCGAATTTTG
>DYEX01000027.1 GCA_020725525.1 Desulfovirgula sp. | reverse complement strand
GTAACTACTCAGCCACCCCACTGGATTGAAAAATAATGCTGGACTCTGCACAGCTAATCATGTAGAATGAAAACATGAAAGCAAAAGCAGAATTTCAGGTAACACAGATAACCGAAAATCATGTGCAGGCAGTTAAACAGCTAATCGCCGACAACCCCTCATGGAGCCGCAGAAGACTGTCAATTGAACTCTGCCGGCTCTGGAACTGGTACTCTCCCGTCGGACAAATGAAAGATATGGCCTGCCGAGACCTCCTGCTTAAGTTAGAGCGGCAAGGGCAGATCGTACTGCCCCGTAAATCTGCTGGCGCTAAGCAGGGTGGGAACAGAACATCAATCGTTCAGGTACCTCATTCCACAGCCAGTATCACCGGCGAGTTAAAAGACCTGCTGCCCCTGCGGGTAGAAGTAGTGGAAGCCAAACGTCCATCCTGGGATCTGTTCAAGTACCTGCTGTTTCGATACCACTACCTGGGCTTTAATGGCACGGTGGGCGAGAACATGAAGTATCTGGTGTATGACCGGCTGAGTCGCCCCCTTGCCTGCCTGCTGTTCGGCTCCGCCGCCTGGAGTTGTCAGGCCCGTGATCAGTTCATTGGCTGGGACAAAAAGACCCGCATCAATCATCTGCCCTATATCACCAACAACACCCGGTTTTTGATCCTGCCCTGGGTGAGGGTTCCCCACCTGGCCAGCCATGTCCTGGGGCAAATCTGTCGGCGCATCCTGGGAGACTGGCAGGAGAAGTACGGCCATGGCCTGCTCTTGCTGGAAACCTTCGTGGAGATAGACAGGTTCCCAGGAACCTGCTACCAGGCCGCCAACTGGCGCTATGTCGGCCTGACTAAGGGCCGCAGCCGTAACGACCGCTGCCACAATCCCGAAGTTCCCGTCAAGGCCGTTTACCTGTATCCCCTGGCAAAACGCCTGCCTGGGGGTGGTCTCCGGTGAAACGGGAAGAGATCCTGGCCGTTTACAATGAGGGACCCGAAGCGGTGGTCGCCTTGGTGGATGGCCTGATTGTAAACTTTGAACGCATTTACCAGCAGCAGGCCCTGCAGATTACCATCCTTGAAGCAAGAGTCAAACAACTGGAAAACCAACTAAACCAGAACAGCAGGAACTCTAGCAAGCCTCCTTCCAGCGACGGCTTCAAGAGGAAAACCAAAAGCCTCCGGGAAAAGAGCGGCAAGAAAAGCGGCGGGCAAAAGGGACATCCCGGCCATACCCTGAAGATGGTGGACAGCCCCGACCAGGTGCAGGTACACACGGTGGATTGCTGC
>DYEX01000170.1 GCA_020725525.1 Desulfovirgula sp. | reverse complement strand
GGGGTGAAGTCGTAACAAGGTAGCCGTAGGGGAACCTGTGGCTGGATCACCTCCTTTCTAAGGAGTAAATACAGGGCTTACCGAAAATATAAATTATATAGTTCTTTGACAAGAAGAAGTAAAAGAGTGGGTCAAGATAGTAAGAGCATGCGATGGATGCCTTGGCACCAGGCGGCGATGAAGGACGCGGTGGGCGGCGAAACGCCACGGGAAGCTGCCGAACAAGCTATGATCCGTGGGTGTCCGAATGGGGTAACCCACCTGGATTAACTCCAGGTATCACAGGCTGAATACATAGGCTTGTGAAGCTAACCCGGGGAAGTGAAACATCTCAGTACCCGGAGGAAAAGAAATCAACAGAGATTCCCTTAGTAGCGGCGAGCGAAAGGGGAAGAGCCCAAACCAATTCTTTTAGAATTGGGGTTGTGGGACCGCAAAGTACCATCATATTTCTATAGTCGAACAGATCTGGAAAGATCGGCCATAGCAGGTGATAGCCCTGTAGACAAAATAGAAATATGAGGGAAGCGGTATCCCGAGTACCACGAGGCACGGGGAACCTCGTGGGAAGCTGGGGGGACCACCCTCCAAGGCTAAATACGTCCTGGTGACCGATAGTGCACAAGTACCGCGAGGGAAAGGTGAAAAGAACCCCTGCGAGGGGAGTGAAATAGAACCTGAAATCGCATGCTTACAAGGTCTCGGAGGAGGCGCAAGCCTCTAACGGGGTACCTTTTGATTAATGGGCCAGCGAGTTACTGGCACTGGCAAGGCTAAAGACTTCAGGTCTGGAGCCGTAGGGAAACCGAGTCCTAATAGGGCGTTAAGTCAGTGTCAGTAGACCCGAAACCAGTCGATCTACCCATGGACAGGATGAAGGAGGGGTAAAACTCTCTGGAGGTCCGAACCGGTGTTTGGTGCAAAAAGCTCGGATGAGCTGTGGGTAGGGGTGAAAGGCCAATCAAGGCTGGTGATAGCTGGTTCTCCCCGAAATGCATTGAGGTGCAGCCTTTGGTAATAGCCTCGAGGGGGTAGGGCACTGGATGGGCTAGGGCGGCGTAAGCCGTACCAAACCCAACCAAACCACGAATACCTCGTTGGTGTTTCCAAGGAGTGAGACTACGAGTGCTAAGATCCGTGGTCGAGAGGGAAACAGCCCAGACCATCAGCTAAGGTCCCTAAGAGAATGCTAAGTGGTAAAGGATGTGGTGCCACAGAGACAGCCAGGATGTTGGCTTAGAAGCAGCCATCATTTAAAGAAAGCGTAATAGCTCACTGGTCGAGTGGTGCTGCGCCGAAAATTTAACGGGGCTCAAGCATTCCACCGAAGCTATGGACTGCGCAAGCAGTGGTAGGGGAGCATTCTGCTAACCTGTGAAGGTAGGTCGTGAGGCCTGCTGGAGGAGGCAGAAGAGACAATGCTGGCATAAGTAGCGAAAAAGCTGATGAGAAGTCAGCTCGCCGTAAGCCTAAGGTTTCCCGGGGAAGGTACATCCGCCCGGGGTTAGTCGGGACCTAAGGTGAGGCCGAAAGGCGTAACTGATGGACAGCCGGTTAATATTCCGGCACCACCTAAATGGCGTTATTACCGAAGGGGGGACGCAGAAGGATAGCCCGAGCCTGTTATGGTATGCAGGTCCAAGCATCAAGGCTGAGGGAAGAGGCAAATCCCTTCCCTCTTAAGGCTGAGATGTGACGGGGAAGGCCGCAAGGCCGAACTCAGGTGATTTCACGCTGACGAGAAAAGCCTCGTAGGGAGTCATTTAGGTGCCCGTACCGCAAACCGACACAGGTAGGCGAGTAGAAGATACTAAGGCGTTCGGGAGAACCCTCCCCAAGGAACTCGGCAAAATAACCCCGTAACTTCGGGAGAAGGGGTACCTCGAGTAGGGTGAGGATGTAAATCCGAGCCCGAGGAGGTCGCAGTAAAGAGGGCCTGGCGACTGTTTACCAAAAACACAGGTGCCTGCTAACTCGTAAGAGGATGTATAGGCACTGACGCCGGCCCGGTGCCGGAAG
>DYEX01000169.1 GCA_020725525.1 Desulfovirgula sp. | reverse complement strand
GGTTCAGCCCCGCTTCCCTCAAAACGCTCTGGAACAGCGGCGCGTGGGTCCGCGGCGTGCACGACGCCACCACCACCCGGTTGAGCTTGCGGCTGACAATGATCTTGCGGATCTTTTCCAGGCTGTCCTGGGCGCAGGCAAAGAGAAACTCCTGGGCGTGCACCACCCACGGCAGGCGGCGGGCATACTCCACCACTTCGGGCACCCGTACCACGCTGCCGATGTTGATGCCGCAGTGGCAGACAAACACTCCCACCCGGGGCGGCTCTTTATGTACCGGCCTTTCCGGGGGGTACTCCTTGACCCGGGTTTCGCTGCCCCGGGCGGCGCTCAACAACCGGGAGACGCAGCCCGCCGCGGCACTGGCCTCGGTCACCGTCTCGGGAATGTCCTTGGGGCCGGCAAAGGCGCCGCCGGCAAAGATCCCCGGCCTGGAGGTTGCCACCGGGTTGAATTCTTCATGCCGGCAGTAACCGAACTGATCCAGTTCCACTCCCAGGGCGGCAGCCAGTTCCCGGGCCCCCCGGGCAGGGCGCATGCCCACCGACAGCACCACCATGTCAAACTCTTCCTCCCGGAAAATGCCTTCCGGGGTGCGGTAGCGCAGCAGCAGGTTCCTGGTGCCGGGTACTTCCTTCACTTCAGATACCACACAGCGGACGTAACGTACACCCAGCTCGTCTTTCGCCCGCCGGTAGTACTGTTCAAAGCCCTTGCCGTAAGCCCGCATATCCATGTAAAAGATGGTTGTTTCCAGCCCGGGGGTGTGTTCCCTGGCGACGATGGCCTCCTTGGTTGCGTACATGCAGCACACCGCCGAGCAGTAATCGATCCCGGAGCGGGGCTCCCGGGAACCCACGCACTGCAGCCAGGCGATGCGCCGGGGCTCTTTACCGTCGGAAGGCCGCACCAGATGGCCTTCATATGGCCCCGAAGCACTCAAGATCCGCTCAAACTGCAGGCTGGTAACCACGTTGGGGAAGCGCCCGTAACCGAGCTCCGGCCGGACAGCCGCATCGAACAGCTCAAAGCCGGGGGAAAGGATCACCGCCCCCGCCCGGATCTGCAATTCTTCCCCGCGCATATTGTGGTCAATGGCCTTGCGGGCGCATTTCTCCACGCATGCGCCGCACTGCAGGCAGGCGCCGGGATCCACCACATAGGCGTTGGGAAAAGCCTGGGCATAGGGTTTGTAGATGGCCTTGCGCACACCCAGGCCCTGGTTGAAGTCGTCGGCCGCTTCCTGGGGGCAGACCTGCTCGCACCGGCCGCAGCTGACACAGCGGGTTAAATCCACAAAGCGGGGGTGCTTGTGGACGGTAACGGTAAAGTCGCCCGGCTCGCCGCTTATACCGGTAACTTCGGCCAGGGTGAGCACTTCGATATTATGATGTCCCCCCAGGTCGGCCACTTTGGGGGAAAGGATGCACATTGAGCAATCGTTGGTGGGGAATGTTTTATCCAGCATGGGCATATGACCGGCAATGGCCGGGCCCCGCTCCACCACGTAGACTTTAAACCCGGCCTCGGCCAGGTCGAGGGCCGACTGCATCCCGCTGATGCCGGCGCCCACAACCACCACGGAGCCTCTTGGCTGGCTGCTTGTTGCCACGGTAGCTGCCTCCTTGTAAAAAGCATCGCCTTAAACCTGAGTTATCCCCACTTTCCCACCCAGCCTGTTTTGGCTCTCGCTCGCTCCGGTGACCCAGCACTCACCGGACCCATGTACCTGCCCAGGGATTGAAACCGCATATTTAGGTAGCAATCATCCTACCAAAGAACTCTGGTTACAGTGAGTGCTGGGTCAAGTCGCTCGCTTCCGAGCCAAAACAGGCTAAAAAACGATAGTTCAGACCTTAAACGTAAGTTGTTAGTCAACCCGCTTCAGGGGTACTTTAGACAGACACGTCATTATTCCCCTCACTTAGTGCTCCGCGCCTAACAAACCTACACCGCTTCCAGGGCCGCCTCCAACATGGCCAGGAGCTGAGCCTTTTCAAACCCCTTTTGCTGGGATGCACCGTTGGGACAGGCGGCCACGCAGGCCCCGCACCCCTGGCACAGAGCCTCGTTTACGTCGGCCACCCGCCGCAAAGGGTCTATGCTCCGGGCCTGGTAGTCGCATACCTGTACGCAAACCCCGCAGGCTACGCAGCGCCGCGGGTTGACGGTGGCGGTGATGGCCACGTTGGCCAACCTGTCCCTGGCCAGCAGCGTCACCGCCCGCGTGGCCGCCGCATTGGCCTGGGTGATGCTTTCCCCCACCAGCTTGGGCGAGTGCGCCAGGCCGCACAGGTACAACCCCTCCGCCGCAAAGTCCACCGGCCGCAGCTTCATGTGCGCTTCCAAAAAGAACCCGTCGCTGTTCAAAGGCACCTTGAACAGCTGGCTCAGCCTGCCGTTGTCCTCCCCGGGCACCACGCCCGTACTCAAGACCAGCACGTCCGGCTCGATGGCCAGTTCCGCTCCCAGAATGTGGTCGGTTACCTTCACCACCAGACCCTCGCCCGCCGCTTCCACTTCCGGCTTTTTCCCCAGGTCATAGCGGATGAAGATAATCCCCTTCTGCCGCGCCTGCGTGTAATATTGCTCGTTTAACCCGTACACCCGAATGTCCCGGTAGAGAATGTAGATGTTCGCCTGGGGTTTTTGCTCCTTCAGCTTCAGGGCGTTCTTGAGGGCATGGCTGCAGCAGATCCGGCTGCAGTAGGGCCGCTCCTCGTCCCGCGATCCCACGCACTGGATCATGACCACCGTATTGAGGCCCTGCACTTCCCCCCGGTGGATGCGTTCCTCCAGGTCCCGCTGGGTCATCACCCGGGGATGCTGCCCTAAAAGGTATTCCTGCGGCCGGGCTTCCCTGGCCCCCGTGGCCAAAACCACCGCCCCGTGGCTTATTTCCAGTTCCTTTTCCGGCGTTTTGATGCGGCTGTGGTAGTTGCCCGGGTAACCCCCGGCTTCCACCACCTGGCTCCCGGTAAACACCTGGATCAACGGGTGGTTGAGCACTTTATCAATGAGTTCGTTCAAGTACTGCCGGGGATCCGAACCCTGCAGGGTGTAGTAGAGGCACCTGGCGTTCCCGCCCAGCTCACGTTCCTTTTCCACCAGGCTTACTTGAAAGCCCTGTTCCGCCAGGGAGAGGGCTGCCGTCATGCCCGCCACTCCCCCGCCCACCACCAGGGCACCCTTGTTGATCCCGGTGTAAGTCTGGGTGATGGGGGTGAGCAGGCGCACCTTTGCTACGGCCATGCGCACCAGGTCCTTGGCCTTTTCCGTGGCCTCCT
>DYEX01000168.1 GCA_020725525.1 Desulfovirgula sp. | reverse complement strand
TGCCCGAAGCTCATGCCCAGTAACGTCACCGCGGGCAAAAGGGCGTTCTTCAAGGCGTGGCGCCCGATCACCCACTTTTCCTTCAACCCCTTGGCCCGGGCCACCCTGATGTAGTCCTGCCCCAGCACGTCCAGCATGCTGGCTCTTAAGATCCGGGCGTAGACGGCGGCCAGCCCAAACCCTAAGGTTACCGCCGGCAGCACCAGATGCCTCAACCCGCCCCGGCCCATTACCGGCAGCACCCCCAGTTTCACGGCGAAAAAGTAGATGAGCACGAGCCCCAGCCAGAAGCCGGGAAGCGAAGCGCCGAAAAGAGCCCCGAGGCGGCTTAAGTGGTCAAGGAAAGCGTGCCGGTAAAGGGCAGAGAGAATCCCTGCCGGCAGGGCAAGACACACCATGAAGACCATGGCCGCGCAGGTCAGCTCGAGGGTGGCCGGAAAGCGGGAAAGAATCTCTTCCGCCACGGGCCGCCCGGTGCGAAAAGATTTGCCCAGGTCCCCGTGCAACACCCGCCACAGCCAGCGCCCGTACTGTACGTAAAGGGGGTCGTTTAAACCCAGCTCTTCCCGCAGGGCCTCCACGGCTTCCCTGGTGGGCTCCATCCCGCCGGAGCGTAAGATAAGCTCCGCCGGGTCGCCGGGCGCCAGGTTGATCAGACCGAAGGTGACGATGGATACCCCCAGCATCACGGGGAGGAGGTAAAGAAGGCGCTTTAACAGGTACCGGCCCATTTAAAAGCACACTCCTGAGAATATAAAAAAGCCACGGAAACCCACACCCCGCTCCGGCGAGGCGCAAAGGGCCTTCGTGGCCTCAAAACAAACACCCTTTTAAAATCGCCCTGCCCTTCTGGACAGGACGTTACATCTCAACGGTTATGGCACATTGTTACACATCCAGGAAACCAGTGGCTCCGGCCACCTTCTTGCCAAAAAGATTCTCTCAATTTCCCCAAATTCCTTCTTTAATCATCTAACTTTTCCAGACCCCACCGCAACGTCATCTCTGCCAGCCCGTTCAACCCCTATTAATTCGTATTCCGAGCGACGCACGCCGGCACGTATCTTCACAGCGGAGACACCTGCTACATTCCGCATTATCAGCTTGCGGTATACTGGCCACGGGTTCAATGAGGGCAATTAGTCGCCATAAGCAAAAACTCCTCTCCACGGAAATAGCCATACTTGAGGTACCCCAAAAACGTATCCCAGCGCGGAATGTCTACCTTCGTTACCTCCACCCGGAACCCCAGGCCTCTAAGTATCTCGATGTCTGCCTCAGGACGCTTCTTTTGCCTCATCGGCAGGTATTTTTCCATCTGCCGGTGCCCCCGCCCGGCCCAGGGATTCCTTCTTTCTGTTAAAAGGATAAGTACCTGGGCAAAAAAGCGCCATACTTTTTTGTATAACGGCGCCGTTTTGCCCCAGTTGCTGTCAATAATGATCAGTTTTCCCCCGGGTCGCAAAACTCTTTTCCACTCTGCCATCGCTTTTTCCGGATCAGGTAGCGACCAAACGACGTGCCTGCTAATAACGGCATCAAAAGAATTATTTTTATAAGGTAATACCTCCGCGTCACCGACCCGGAATTCTACAGCAAGATTCAGCTTTTTTGCCTTCTCCCTGGCTTTCTGCACCATTTGCTCAGCAATATCTACACCCGTCACCCTGTGCCCTAATTCCGCCAGGAGCAGTGCAACGACCCCGGTACCTGTTCCCACATCCAGGATTTCAAGCCTTTTATCCCCCAGTACCCCTTTTAAAAGGCCAATCCAGGCGTCTTTTTCTCTTGCGGTATGAATGCCGTGTCCCGGCGACCTGTCAAAGGTATCCGCTCTGCGGTTCCACCTTTGCCTTATCATTTCCTTTATTTGCGCGTTTTGAACCGTCATAACCATCTCTCCCCCTTAAGACCGCTGTTAAGATTAAAGAAAGCAAACTTTCCCCGTCACATTCGCCTGGACAGGAACAAGATCTTTAAAGCGGTGGCAGGCCACCCGGTGATCAGGAGCGGAGACCGCCAGCGGGGGCTCCTTCTCCCGGCAGATTTTTTCCGCGTGCGGGCAACGGTCTTGAAACGAGCAACCACCAGCTTTTTCAAGGTTAACTTCAGGCGATACATGATTCAGGCTCGCTACCCTCCACGTTCTCCCGGCTTCAGGGTCGGGAACCAATATGGCGCCTAATAAAGCTCTGGTATAGGGATGCCGGGGGCTGCCAAAGATACTCTCTGTTTTCCCTTCTTCAACGATTTTCCCCCGGTACATTACCGCAATCCGGTCGCTCATCCAGCGGGCGACGTTCAGGTCGTGAGAAATAAAAACGCAGGTGAATTGAAACCGGCGCTGCAGCTCCTTTAAAAGAGTAAGTACCTGAGCCTGAACGGATACATCCAGCGAAGAAGTTGGTTCATCAGCCACGATGAGTTCCGGTTGAAGAGCGAGTACCCGCGCCAGTGCCACTCTCTGGAGTTGCCCGCCGCTAAGTTCAAAGGGGTACCGGTTTAGGTGTTCCGGGTGCAACCCGACAGTTTCAATTAACTCCAAAACCCGGTCAATAATTTCCCTGCCCCGGGCCAACCGGTTAAGCTTAAAAGGTTCGCCCAGGCTATCCCTGATCTTCCAGCGGGGGTTAAAGGCCATATCGGGGTCCTGAAAAATGATCTGGATCTTCGGCCTTAACTTTCTCAGTTTCCGGGGGTCTAGCCGGGTAAGTTCTATCCCGTTAAAAAGAATCCGGCCGGCGGTGGGTTCTATAAGCCTCACAATCATCTTTCCAACCGTGGTTTTGCCGCAACCGCTCTCACCCACCAGGCCCAGGGTTTGTCCTTTATTAACCCTAAAAGAAACTCCTCTAACCACTTCTATAGATCTCCGGCGGAAAATCCCGCTCGTAAAAACTTTTTCAATCCCCACCACTTCAAGCATAAAAACACCTCACCCCGTGGTCCATACCTATCCTTTGTACCAAAGGAGGTTCATGTGCGCATTTTTTGCGTGCCTTTTTACAGCGGGGGTGGAAACTACAGCCCGGCGGCAGGTTTATCAAGGAAGGGCTGAAACCCCTGGTGGCTATAAGTCCATTACTGGGATGGGAGTCCAGCAGCGCGCGAGTGTAGGGATGCCGCGGATTTCTAAACACTTCTGCGGTACGACCGTACTCGACGATTTTACCGGCATACATTACGGCCAGGCGGTCCGTCAGTGCTGCAGCCACCCCCAGATCGTGGGTGATTAACAACATCGAGCGGGGTGGGGAAACACCCTTAGTTACCGCATGCAGCAATTCCACAATCTGTACCTGAATGGTAACATCCAGTCCCCTGGTAGGTTCGTCGGCAATAAGCAGGGAAGGAGCGCAGGCGAGACCGATGGCAATCATGGCCCGCTGCCGCATCCCTCCACTTAATTCATGGGGGTAACTGCGGATCCACTTCGCCGGGATACCCGTCAGTTCCAGAAGTTCTCCTGCCCTCTGCCAGGCTGCTTTTCTCTTCAGTCCCTGGTGTTCCCGAAGCACTTCCGCAATCTGTTCGCCAATGCTCAAGGCCGGGTTTAAAGAACTCAAAGGATTTTGAAATATCATTGATACCTGTCGTCCCCGGACCTTCCGCATCTCCTCCTCCGGCAATGCCAGAAGGTTTTGTCCCCGGTATAAAACCTCACCACTTACCGCAGCAGTTTTGGGAAGCAGACGGGTTATCGCCAGTCCTAAAACGGTTTTCCCGGAACCGGTCTCACCCACAAGCCCGAGTATTTCCCCGGGATATAACTCCAGATCCACCCCGTCTGCCGCTTTAACAAATCCGTCCGCTGATTTGAAGTAAACCCGAAGGCTGGTAATTTTCAGGAGCACCACATAACCTCCTCCCTGCTACACATTCAGCACTTCCCGTGCCCGCGGGTCTAAAACATCCCTCAAACCTTCACCCAGGAGATTGAAGGAGAGAACGGACAAAGTTATAGCCAGTCCCGGGAAAATCATCACGTGTGGATGCGTAAAAATGAACTGCTTGCCCTCGCTTAACATGGCGCCCCATTCCGGCGTAGGAGCCTGTACCCCCAGACCCAGGAAGCTTAATGCAGCAATTGACAGGATTGTATGACTAACGTGAAGAGTAGCCAGAACGAGTAAAGGAGGAAAAGCGTTAGGTATGATGTGCCGCATAATTATGTACATGTTGCTCCCCCCGAGGGCCTTAGCGGCACCGATGAACCCCTGCTCTTTGATGGACAGCACAAGACCCCGAGATACCCTCGTGTAGCCAACCCAACCGAGGGCAACCAGAGCAAGAATAAGATTTTGAACGGAAGGACCCAGAACCCCCACTATACAAAGCGCCAGGATGATATTAGGGAAAGCCAGCAAGATATCCACAATACGCATGATCAACTCGTCTACCAAACCCCCAAAATATCCAGCAATGGATCCAACCATCAGACCCAGAAGCAGGTTAATTGATACCACTACCAGCGCGAGAAACAGGGAGTACCTGGTTCCAAAAACGACCCTGCTGAAAATGTCTCTTCCAAAGCCGTCTGTACCCATCAGGTGGTGCTCGCCGGGGGGCAGGAGGCGTTCTTCCACCTTTACATCATCAGGGTCATACGGAGCAATAAAGGGAGCAAATACAGCCAGTGCCATGAAGCCAAATATTAAGATACTGCCTGTCAGCAACATCTTTTTACCCCTGGTTACTTCCAGAATGTACAAGTAATTAACTCCTCCCCTCATATCTTACCCGTGGGTCCAGATAAACATATAGAATATCCACCAGTAGATTAACCAGTACATATATTGCGGCAATGATTAGAACAAACCCCTGAATAACGGGATAATCCCGGGCGTATATGGAATCAACGAAAAACTTACCTATGCCGGGCCAGGAGAATACGGTTTCGACTATCACTGCTCCAGCCAACAAGTGCCCCAGCTGAGTACCGAGAATGGTTATAACCGGAATCAGGGCGTTTTTCAAGGCGTGCTTCCAGACGATGACCACTTCTCTGAGACCTTTGGCTTTTGCGGTTTTGATATAGTCAAGGTTTAACACCTCCAGCATGTTGGTCCTCACGAATCGCACCAGGAAAGCAGTAATTCCTACGGCAAGCGTAACCACCGGTAAAACGAGATGGCTTACGGTACCGTGACCAAAACAGGGCAGCCACCCCAGGGCCAGCGAAAAGCACAGCATCAACATCAACCCAAGCCAAAACTCGGGGATGGACACCCCTGCTAAAGACACAATCCGGATTATGTGATCGAAAAGTGAGTTGGGTCTTGTAGCGGCAAAAACCCCTATTGGGAGTCCAATGATCACCGAAAGGGCCATTGCAGCTACGGCCAGTTGAAAGGTAGCACCAAACCTGGCCGTGAACTCTTCCAATACGGGTTCCCCCGTCCTGAGAGAAACACCTAATTTACCGTGGGTGAGTAAATACAACCACTGTAAGCATTGGACAAGAAAGGGCCGGTTCAAATCGTGCCGTTTCATAAATAGTTCTATCTCGTCGTAGGTGGGATCCAGCCCGCTCTGCTGTCTGAGAATAGTTTCAGCCGGGTTTCCCGGAGCAGAGAAAAGAAGGGAAAAAGAAAGAAATGAAGCAATCAGCATTACAAAAACCGCTGATACCAATCTTTGGATGAGCAGTCTTCTCATAACTATATTTCCTTTCTTCCCGCCGGGCCGGGGAAAACCGGCCCGGCACGGACTTGAAACGTCTACCGTAGTGCGTTTATTTAACTTCAATATACTGAATCTCCATATCGAACATGGTCGGGGCGGGTTTGAACCCGGATACGTTGTCCCGGTAAGCAACCACTTTTACGATATCATAGAGGGGGATGCAAGGAGCCTGCTGGTGCAGGATGTCCCATATTTCATCACAAATTTTTTTACGTTCACTTTCATCAGGGTTACCCCAGGCTTTTTCGATCAACCGGTCCAGTTCCTGAGCATGATAAGCGGCGGGCCAGCTTTTGGATTTGGAATGGTACTTCTGGCCGATGCCAATACCGCCGGGGATCGAGGGCAGACAAAAGCTGTGGTGCACATACATGTCGTATTCTCCTTTTTTAGATCTATCCGAGGCCGCCCCGCTTTCCAGGGTGAGCAGCTTCATCTGCACCCCGATCTTCTTCAACTCCGACTGCACGAAAACGGCCACGGCATCGGCGTTTGCCTCTCCTGCCGGGATCAACAGTTCAAAAACAAAAGGTTTTCCATTTTTGTCCAGAATCCCATCTCCGTCCGTGTCCTTCCACCCTGCTTCAGCCAGCAGTTGTTTTGCTTTTTCCGGGTCGTAACCGTACTTCTGCTCAACGTTAGAAGGGCCGTATTTAAACCACGGAGCGGTTATCGTATATGCCGGCTCAGGAAGCCCCCCGAAGAGTTCCTTGACCATCTTTTCTCTGTCAATAGCTAAATTTAAAGCCAGCCTTACCTTTCTATCGTTGAATGGCTCTTTTTGGCAATTAAACTCCAACACCTGATACCGGCCGTAGGATGTTGTCTCTACCTTAATTCCCGCCTTTCTGAGACCTGGAACCTCCACATAAGGTATGCTGGAATGATGTTCTGTAATCCCAATCATGTCAATTTCTCCTGCCTTGAGAGCCACGATCTGAGCATGCGGGTCAGGTATCGTTTTCCAGATAACCTTGTCCACTTTGGGCTTATTGCCCCAATAGTCGTCGTTACGAACCAGGACCGCCTGTTTATCTTTCTCGTAATCTACCAGCTTGAACGGCCCCGTCCCAATGAAATTAGTTAGTTTACCCTCCACGCTCCCCACAGGTTCTACGGCCTCAGGGCAAATCACAGGACTGGTCCATCCGCTGGCCAGGTCGAGCAAAAATGGGGCGTAGTAGTCTTTAAAGTATACTTTCAAAGTATTATCGTCCGGTGTCTCTATCTTTTCAATATAGCGTCCGAAAGGCGCCTGGTTTGCTATCCACTGAAAAGCAAATTTTGCTGTAGAAGCATCGAATACTGTCCCATTGTGGAACTTAACCCCTTTTCGCAAGTGAAAAGTGTATGCTTTCCCATCCTCAGATACGTCCCAGGATTCTGCCAGTTGCGGAACGGGATTTCCCTCGCGATCGACACCGACAAAACGTTCAAAAATCAGATTTTTGCCCTCTGTAGCTTCTTTAAAATCCTTTACCGCTCCCAGCCTTAACAGCTTCTCCCCTTTGGTAGCCGGAGCCTGATCGCCAGTTTTTGCACAACCTGCAGCTACGGAAATTAAAAACAGGCTGATTAAAGCGATGGTTACGGCTCTTAAATAACCCTTCATTCTCAGTCGCATTTTCGTTCCCCCTCGTTTGGTATTACTTTCAAAGCTAAAGGTACACTCTACCCAGAAAATAAATTTTCATCCTTCTGCCGGTGCCGCCAAAAAGCGGCATGGGGGTCTTATGACAAACGACGTCCCGGACCTTATGTTAAAATTAATTACGGCACCTGTTCACCTGTGCATGTTGCAGAAAACCGGTGTGGCGCTGTATACATGGCAAAATGGCACGGCAACAGGTGCCCCTTCATCACCTCCTCCAAGACAGGGTAATTGGGAATCCACCAAAAAAGAACCAGAAAAAAACAAAGGCCACGTTAACCCACACCCCGCTCCGGCGAGATGTAAAGGGCCTTCGTGGCCTCAAAACGAGCACCTTTTTAAAATCGCCCTGCCCTTCTGGACAGGACGTTACATCTTAACGGTTATGGCACATTGTTACACATCCAGGAAACCAGTGGCTTCGGCCACCTTCTTGCCAAAAAGATTCGCTCAATTTCCCCAAATTCCTTCTTTACTTCCTTACTTTACATTTAACTTTCCCACAGCCACGCGCTTTACTTTTACCCGGCAGAACCGGTTCCAATCGGCTTTCCTCCCCGTCTGTTTTAGCAATTTCTCCCGGATAGCGCTTGACAAAAAAAACGTAATGCTATACAGTGAATTTAAAGTTCATTTTGTGATGCCAGCTTCATACATATTTACCTGGGGGCTACAATGAAAAAGGATAAACTTTCCAGAAAAGAACGGGAACAACTGCAGCGCCGGGCGGAAATTCTGCAGGCTGCGCTGGAGTTATTCTCGCAAAAGGGTTATCATAACGTTTCCATGCACGAAATAGCCGTACGGGCAGAATTTGCCGTGGGTACTCTTTATAAGTTCTTCAAAAATAAGGAGGAACTGTATAAAGAGATTTTAATGCAGACGGCAATGCTGTTTTATTCTGCTTTATCGAAAGCGCTGGAAGAAAAGGGGGACGAATATGCCCGGATAAAAAAATATCTAAAAACAAAATGTAAACTTTTTATGGAAAACATCCTGTCGGTGCGGCTTTACTTTGCAGTGTCGGGTGCCGGCGTCAGCTTTAATGTCAGGAGGGGGTTAGAAACTGAGCTGCGCAGTTTCTATGACCAGGTAATCCAGAAGCTGGCTGCTGTTTTTGAAAAAGGCATTCAAAAGAAGATTTTCCGCCCGCTTGACCCGTATTACCTGGCCCTGGCCCTTGACAGTATAAGCAATGCCATTCTTTTTTGCTGGATGGAAGACCCCGATAGACATCCCGTTGACACAGACCTGATCGAGGAAATCTTCTTTGAACGAATATATCTGGTACACCGGTAAGGGGTTTTATGGCCGCGCCAAAGGGGAGCGGCGCGCAACCCGGAGAAACCGTACCCACGGTGAATTTAACCGGATGGCGGCCAGCTTCCCCTGCACGAAGGTGCCGGAGGGGATCTTGCGCCGGGCGGCGAAGGAGGTTATCGTTTTGGACAAGGTGGCTCTCAAAAGCAAAACAGGGATCATCATTGCTTTTATTTTGATCTTGCTCTTTGTTGGGTTTGCTGCCTTTAATTACGTTCGGCAAAGCGAAAAGGAAAAGATTGCTGTTAACAAAACGGAAACCGTACCCGTACAGGTGGCCGAAGCGAGGTTAACGAACCTGCAACGGGTACTGGAACTGACAGGAGAGATCAAACCGGCAGCCGTGGTAGACGTTCACCCCAAGATTGGAGGGGAAATTATTGAGAAAATATACGTAGAAACCGGCGATTACGTTAAAAAAGGAGACCTGATAGCTGTTCTGGATGATGATGTCATAAAAGCCCAGCTTGAAGAGGCAACGGCAGGCCTGGCTGCCGCGGAGGCCGGGTTAAGGCAGAGCGAGGCGAATCTGGAACTGTTAGAAAAAAACCGCCTGCGTGTGGAAAATCTTTACCAGGCAAATGCTGTATCCAAACAGGAACTGGATCATATAAATGCCCAATACAGGGCTGCCGTTGAATCAAAGAAACTCGCAGGCGCGCAAGTTGAAAGGGCGAAGGCAGTTTTAAACCAGCTGCAGATACTTTACCGTGAGTACAGTATATATGCACCCATCCCGGGATTTGTAGCCGCCCGTTACGCGGAGCAGGGCAACCGGACAGATCCGGCGAAACCGGTGATTCGCATTTCCCGGGAAGATGAGCTGAAAATCGTCTGCAGCGTAACGGAAAAAGACTTCCCCCATCTCAAAAAGGGGATGGAAGCAGAAATAACCGTAGATGCTTTCCCCGGAAAAGTTTTTAAAGGAGCTGTCTCGGTTATCAGCCCGACCATCGACCCGGCCACCCGGACAGCCGGGATTGAAATACATATCCCCAATAAGGAGTATAAGCTTCGTTCCGGCATGTTTGCCCATATTAAATTATATTTAGGCGAACGGAAAGCCCTGGCAGTTCCCACCGAATCCCTTAATAAAATGCCGGGAACGGGAAGCTATTATGTATATGTGGTCGAAAACAACAAAGCAGTCTTGAAAAACGTAAAGACCGGCATCACGCAGGGTAATTTTACCGAAATAACTAATGGATTGACTGAAAAAGAGCTGGTCGTTACCAGAGGACAGAACAAACTTTATGACGGTGCACGCGTTTCTATAAAGGAAAGAGGTGCTGCGGGCAGTGAGGCTTCCTGAGTTTTCCGTTAAACAGCCGGTGGCCACTTTAATGCTCTTCCTGGCCGTAATTATTCTGGGAGCATTTTCTCTAACCAGGCTCCCCATCGATCTGCTTCCGGACATCGAACCGCCGGTGGTAAGTGTCCTGACCGCCTGGCCGGGAGCCAGCGCTTCCGACGTGGAAACGGAAATTACCGAGCACATTGAAGATCAGCTCAATATGGTAAATAATTTAGATACGCTCACCTCCAGGTCCCTGGATAATCTCTCCCTGGTATCCTGTAAGTTTGAGTGGGGCACGGATCTGGAGGAAGCTACCAACGACATACGGGACAAGCTGGATCTGGCCAAAAGGAAACTGCCGGACGATGCAGAAGAACCGGTAATTTTTAAGTTCAGCAGCGCCAGCATCCCCATCCTGGTCATGACCGTCACCGGGGATGCCAGCTGGCCGAGGCTTTATTATCTGACCGAGAAAAAGATTGCCGACGAATTAAAGCGTGTTCCGGGAGTCGGCGCCGTTCAGCTGTACGGAGGTATGGAGAGGCAAATAAATGTTCATTTCGACCTGCAAAAAATAAACGGTTACCACCTGAATTTACTACAAATAAAACAGATTCTGGCGGCAGAAAACTTAAACCTGCCGGCCGGCAGTATAAAATCCGGCCCGCAGGAATATTTTGTCCGGATTCCGGCCCGGTACAGGGACGTAGAGGAAATAAAAAATACGGTCGTCGGCTATTTTAACGGCAGGCCTGTTTACCTTAAGGATGTCGCCGAAGTGGAAGACGCCTATAAAGAACAAACCGTAAACGGCTGGGCGGACGGGAAGAAGGCCATAGTTCTTATTTTACAAAAGCAGGCCGGCAAAAATACCGTAAAGGTTGTTCAGGGTGTCAAGGAGAAACTTAAAGAAATAGAAAAAAACCTGCCCACCGACGTGAAAATCAATACCGTAATGGATAGTTCCGAAGATATTTTACGTGCCGTTAAAACTTTGCAGGATGAAATATTAAGGGCTATTTTGCTCGTAATAATCGTAACCATTCTCTTTTTAAGGAGAGTTAAGGCGGCTGCCATCATCGCCCTTACCATTCCCTTTTCACTGATTATTGCCTTTATCCCTCTCTCTTTATTTGGTCATACTATAAACCTGATTTCGCTGATGTCGCTGGCCATTGCCTGCGGCCTGGTGGTCGATGACGGGATTGTGGTCCTGGAGAACATTACCCGCCACCTGGAGCGCGGCGGCCGGCCGAGAACCAGTGCTATTTTTGGCGCAAGCGAAGTGGGCATGGCCGTGACGGCTTCCACCATGACGGTCGTGGTGGTTTTCGTTCCGCTGATGTTTGTGGGGGGGATTACAGGGACGCTTTTTAAGGAACTGGGGTTTGTGATTGTCGTGACCCTGCTGGCTTCCCTTTTTACTGCCCTCTCCATGACGCCGATGCTGGCCGCAAAGTGGCTGGGAACCGGCAATAGAGAATCCGCGGCAAAAGAAAGCTTCTGGAGCAAATTTTACACAACTACAGAGAAATACCTGGTTCTTATTGAAGATGCTTACGGCCGCGTCCTCACCTGGGCCCTGGCTCACAAAAAGACCGTAATTATTCTCGCCGTTTCAATTTTTGCCAGCAGCCTCGCCCTGGTTCCTTTTATGGGCACCAGTTTTATACCGGATATGGATTCCGGGGATGTAAACATTGAATTTCGCCTGCCGGAAGGAACAAGGATAGAAGAAACAAACAGGGTTATTGAAAAAATGCTGCAAACCATCAATAAAGTAGTAAAACCGGAAGAATTGAGGCACTCTTACGCTTTTGACGGGCAGAGCGAAGAAGGGTTTGGCGCGGCCCTGGGCATGGACGAAGGACCCAATGTGGGAACGATTGGTTTTAAACTGGTGGACAGAGATAAGCGGGAGCGCAGCGCTCACGATATCGCCAGCAAATTAAGAGAACAACTGGAAAGAATACCGGGCATAAGCCGGATGAAGGTCACTGCTACGAGCCAGATTTCTTCACTTATGATGGGCGGCGGAAAGCCAATCGTTATTGAAGTCGCAGGCCCCGACCTGAAGACCAACCTCGAAGTGGCCGAACGGGTGAAAAAGATTGTTAAGGAAGTCCCCGGCACAGCGGATGTTTCCCTCAGTCAAAAAGATCCCCGGCCGGAACTCTGGATAGAGGTAGATCGCCAGAAAGCAGCCTCTTTCGGTCTAAACATTGCTACGATCGCAGGTACGGTCCGCAACTATTTTTATGGCGATAATCCTACCGAATTCCGCGATGCGGGCGATAGCTTTGATATTTTCACCCGCCTGAGCGAGGCGGACAAAAACAGGCTGGAAAATTTGCCGGAAGTGCCGATCTTTACTCCCGACGGCAGGATGATCAAATTGAAAAATATCGCCGAAATAAAAAGTGGCGAGGGACCTGTAGAAATCGAAAGGAAAAACCGCCAGCGGATCGTGAAAGTAGAGGCAGACAGGCACGGCCGTTCCCTGGGAGAAATTACCGCCGACATTAAGAAGGCCATTGAAAATATGGATATACCGTCCGGCGTTTCAATTAGCTTCGGCGGAGAAATTGAACAACAGCAGGAAGCCTTTAAGGACCTCAGCCTGTTGCTGATACTGGGAATTGTTCTTGTTTACATGGTTATGGCCTCGTTGTACGGCAATTTCCGGGATCCCCTGATCGTCATGTTCTCTGTGCCCTTTGCTTTAACGGGGGTATTTTACGCCTTTTATTTGACCGGGACGACCTTAAGCCTGATTTCTTTCATGGGCATCATCATGTTAACCGGAATTGTAGTTAAGAACGCCATTATTTTGGTCGACTATACCCACCTGTTGCAAAGCAGAGGCCAGCCTTTACGGGAAGCGATCACCAATGCCGGGCGCAACAGGTTAAGACCAATTCTGATGACTACCGCTGCCATGTTTTTCGGTATGCTGCCGCTGGCCATTTCCCGGGGGGTAGGGGCGGAATTATGGAACCCGCTGGGAATCACCATGATGGGCGGGCTGGCCGTGTCCACCCTGGTCACCCTGGTGCTGATCCCGACGGTTTACTGCCTGTTTGAGGAGAAAAGACTCCAAAAGGCGGCCGGCATTCAAAAGGTAAGCGTAAAGTTCTCCTGATGACCTGCACATGAGGATCTGCGGTTTTTGCCAGATTCTGTTTTCTAAAGGGGTGCGGTGATGAAGCTGCTTTTTATTACCTACGATGCGGATTTTGACGAGGACGTAATGGAGATGCTCAATTCGCTGGGGGTTACCGGCTTTACCAAATGGGACAGGGTGCTGGGCAAAGGGAAAAACAGTGAACCCAGGCTGGACGATCCGGTATGGCCGGGGTTCAACTGTGCCGTAGCGGCGGTAGTCGGCGATGATGATCAAGAAAGGATCCTGGCGGAGCTTAAAAAATTTTCCTTACGGCTTGACGGTAAGGGCTTTAAGGTTTTTGTACTGCCGGTTTTAGCGATTATTTAGCAAACCATAGCGAGCGCAAAGTAAAACACCCGGCACTCAGACTTCTGAGTGCCGGGTTAAATCCCGGGAGTCGTCCCAGCTCAACCGCCTGCTACGCACCTCCCCCTGAAAGCTTATTGCCCGGTTTCCGGGATTGAATGTTCCATGCTCTCACTGTTCGGGCCGGGATTTCTCACCGGCAGCAAGGAGAGGTTGCCGCGTCCAGGCCATTTTACATCCCGGAGCGTCGTTCCACCCGGTCCACCAATCGCCTGGCCACCGCCAGGACCTGCTGGGCCGCGGAGGCTATCTCCTGGGTGGAGGCCGACAGATCCTCTGCCGAGGCCGAAATCTCTTGTGCCGAGGCTGAAGTCTCCTCCGATACCGCGCTTATATTCTGGACTCGATCAAGCACGACGTCCTTGGCCTTCACAGTGTTGTCCATCTGGCGATAGGTCTCCTCGATCATGGGCGTAATGGCAGCTACCGAATCGAGTATATCGTCAAAAGACTTAACCGTGTTCTCCACTTTCTCCAGTTGAGCAACCACCTGCCTGCTCACTTCCTCTGAAGTGCTGACTACTTCGTTGGTTGCCGAGGCTATAGTGCCCAGCAGAATCCTTATCCTGTCCGAGGACGCCCGGGATTGCTCGGCCAGTTTGCGGACCTCATCCGCCACCACTGCGAAGCCGCGGCCGGCCTCCCCTGCGCGCGCTGCCTCTATGGCCGCATTCAAGGCCAGGAGATTTGTTTGATCCGCTATCCCGTTGATCACTTCCAGGATCTCGCCTACCTGATTTACTGAGCCGTTCAGGCCCGTCAGTCTCTCGGTGACTACCTTGAAAGACTCGCGCACGTTCTCAATGGATGCAACCAGGACGTCCAGCTCTTTCTTGCCCACGCCGGCCAGCCTGGAAGTTTCTTCGCTGTTTGCCCTGACGCGACCAAGTTCGGTGTAGACCTTCTCCAGGCTGGAAGTTATGTTTTCCATGAGACCGAGTATTTCCTGCAAATGACCCGCTTGCTCCGAGGCCCCGGCGGCCACCTGCTGGATGGCCCTGGCCACCTCTCCGGAAGAAGAGGCAATCTCTTCTGATGCTGCGCTCAAGGTCTCCGAGTTGCTTGCCAGGGCTTCAGCGTCTTCCCTGAGACCTGCCAGCAGGGAGGCGGTAATCGCTCTGGCTATTACAAAGGTCAGTACCAGGGTAATCAGGATTATTATGAGGGATGCGACCAGCAAAGTTTTCTTTAAACCTGCCATTCTCTCCAGTACCTCGGCAGTGGGAGCGGTTACCGCTATGGACCAGCCGGTGCTCTTAATGGGGGCGTAGGCTATAACGTACCCCTGGTTCTGAAGAGTGTAGTCTGCCACGCCTTCCTCTCCCCCAGTCATTTTGGAGACTACCGAAGCCAGGGTGGCCAGGGACTGGTCGGATCTGGCCCGTTCCAGGACGTTCTCCTGGACTTTGACCTTTTCTATATCTTTGTGGGCAATGATCTTACCGGTGCCATCCACGACAAAGGCGTACCCCGTGCGTCCGTAGGTAATACCTCCTACCAGCTGACTAAGCCTTGCTGCGTCCACTACGCCAATCAGCACGCCGGTTATCTCGTTGGTGGCATAGTGACGTATGGGTGTGGCAAAAACAAATACAACCGAATTGTCGACTCTGCTGACAATAGTACTGGAGACGACTGTCTTTCCCCCCAGGGCAGCCCGGAAATACTCCCGGTCGGCCAGGTTGGCTTTACTGCCGTCGGGGTATACGGCGTTGCCCTCCATGTCGATGATGCCAAACCGTTTGAACCCCAGACTTTCTCCCCTTTTCAGCTCATCGCGGAGGGCAGCCAGCTTCTCCTCCAGGGTGGCTTCCCGATCACCCGACCGACCGCGGATAACGTTGCGGTTGGCTATACCTTCTACTATGTATATCCGCGCCTGGATGCGGCTTTCTATGGTCTCGGTGGCCTGCTTTGCCAGTTTCAGCATGGCCTCTCTGGCTTCGCCTTCCAGGGCGCTCCCGGCGCGATTTTCGCTTACAAAGGTCAGCACCAAGCAACCAATTAGAACGATGAGACCAAACAGCGCGGTCATACTGCCGAGCAAGCTTCCTCCAGGTTTTACTCTCATGCCGCCAGCGGTCACCCGCGTCCAGGTTCCTCCTGCGGGCGACCTTTACCCCCCCTTTCCTCAACCAACTTTAAAAGGCCACCTTTGCGGCGACCGTGGAAAACCGGTATATCAATTTCAGTTCACCTGCTCCACCAGCAACCCGGCTGCCATATCCTTAAAGGACTCAGGCCCGCGACTTTGCCCCCGCTTTTTAACGGGCTTGCTTTTTTCGGGACCTTCCAGCTTATTCTACATATCTGGCCAATTTCCTTCATTTCCACGGGAAAAACTGCAAAAAATTCGGACCTACTACTGAGAGTTATCATTTCCCACTCGCTTTCCAGCAAAGGGCCGGGCTTCTCTAAAATATGACGGGGCACCAGCAGTTTGCCTGCGTCATGCAGGGCTCC
>DYEX01000026.1 GCA_020725525.1 Desulfovirgula sp. | reverse complement strand
CGTTACGTTTATTCCTGCCGCCATTGCGAGCGCAACGAGCTAACCACTCCCATTGTTACCGCTCCCATGCCGGCTCCTGTACTTCCCGGAAGTATGGTTTCCCCCTCGCTTATGGCTTACATCATGAACCAGAAATACGGGGAAGGTCTGCCGCTGTACCGCCAGGAGCAGCAGTTTGCCCACCTGGGGGTGGAGCTGTCCCGGCAGACGCTTGCCAACTGGGTGCTGTACGGGGCGAACAACTGGTTGACCCTGATCTACGATCGCCTGCATGAACACCTGCTTGAGCGGGATATCCTGCATGCTGATGAGACAACCCTGCAGGTCCTCCGCGAGCCGGGCCGGGCTGCTGAAACCCAATCGTATCTCTGGCTTTACCGCACCGGGCGGGACGGTCCTCCCATTGTTCTCTACGACTACCAGACCACCCGGGCCAGCAAACACCCCCGCCGGTTTCTGGCGGGCTTTAAAGGCTACCTGCACGTTGACGGTTACGCCGGCTACAACGAACTGCCGGATGTCACCCTGGTGGGCTGCTGGGCCCATGCCCGGCGCAAGTTTGATGAAGCGTTAAAGGCCCTGCCGGAAGATAAACGCAATAAAGCAGTGGCCGCCCGGGTGGGGCTGGAATTTTGTAACCAACTTTTTGCCATTGAGCGCGACTTGAAAGATGCAACGCCCCAGGAGCGTTATCAGGCCCGCCAGGTGCGCAGCCGCCCCGTGCTGGATGCCTTTTGGGCGTGGCTTAAAACCCAGAAAACACAGGTACTGCCCAAAAGTTCCTTTGGTCAGGCAGTTAACTATTGCCTGAGCCAGTGGGATAAACTCATTGCCTTTTTGCAGGATGGACGCCTGGAACTGGATAACAACCGGAGTGAGCGGTCGATCAAACCCTTTGTCATTGGCCGCAAGAACTGGTTGTTTGCCAATACTCCGCGGGGTGCCCGGGCCAGCGCTATTACTTACAGCATCATAGAAACGGCAAAGGAGAATGGGTTGAATCCTTTCCAGTACCTCAGTTATCTTTTTGAAAAACTTCCCAACCTGAACCCTAAAGACAGTAACGCCCTGGATCAGTTGCTCCCCTGGTCCAATTCATTACCCCCTGTCTGCAGGGCTAATAAATAAGCCAGATTATGTCCCCACCTGATTGCAAGGTGGGGTTTATTTTACGCTTACATTTTCCTGATATCCAGGGCAACTCACTCCTTTCACTTGAAAATTTGCACCTGATGCAAAAAGAAAAAGCCACGGTGACCCTTTCCTTCGTGAAAAGGAAGTTGTGGGCCTTCGTGGCCGTTTATTTTCGCCCGCTTAAATTTATTCTTAAATTAAGGCTTAACCGGTGCTGCACCTGTCCCGGTTAAAAAGGATCGTTAAACGGAACCGGCTTCTGTACGCGGCAAATTTTTCTTTCTTTCTCAACTCCAGTTTAAACTAACCGTTAGAAAGTGTCAACAAAAAGGTGAATAATCTATACTGAGCAATCCTTACAGACCGGGCGTCCATCTTGAAAAAAGGCATGATCTTTCATCATTTCTTCGCCGCAGCGGCTGCAGGTTATCATCTCCAGGCAGAGCTCGGGAAGACGTATTTCTGAATCTACAGATTGCATTTCAAAAATTTCTTCCGCCGGGCCTTCCAGAATGTACTTCATCAGGGGTTCCTGGCGGCGGTAAAATTCCTCCCGCTCCCCTTCTGTGGCTACGCCGTTGGACACCTTTTCCAGGTGGGTTACAAAGTCATCACCTTCCCTG
>DYEX01000167.1 GCA_020725525.1 Desulfovirgula sp. | reverse complement strand
CCGCCCCGTCGGTGGGTTTGTCTGACCACCTGCGGGGTGGATGTCAAGGCCGCTGCCTTGAAGCTAGTGTTTTTGAGCGGTGAGGTCTCATAACGGGAAAATTTTTTGTAGAGATACCTACTAGATCTTGACACGGACCCTTCCGGAACGCAGATTTCCAGCAGCAGGCGCAGGTCTTTATCGCAAACCGGAACGATGATTATTTTCCCTTCTTTCTTACCGATCGTCCTTTTAAGCCGCCGGTAGAGCTCTTCCCGCCGGTTGTGGTTGAGTTCGCCGAAAAACGCGGAATACTGGATGTGGGTCAGGCCGTAATCCTTGCAGGTCTGGAACACCTTGTTGCGGAGGCGATCTTCCGTGATATCGTAAATGACAAAAGTTTTCATCCCTACCACCCCGCCACAAAGGGCCTGTATTTCCCTTCCCCCCGCAGGTAGGAGGCCAGGCGGCGGGACTGCATCTGGATAATTGTGCGCACCTTGTGCTTTTTCCCGTCGTAGTTTTCTTCACCGTCGAGCCTTTCCAAAACGCGCCTGGCGACTTCCCGGCGGCTCTCCTGGGAGAGCTTTTCGTCCTCCATGGTGATAGTCCCGCCCCTGGTGAAAAAAGAAATGATCGCCCGGTCCACCACGGCGGGCCGGAATTCCTCGGTCAGGTCCAGGACCAGGCTCGGCTTTCCCGGGCGGTCGGTATGCAGGAAACCGGCAAAGGGCTCCAGCCCGGCCAGCATCACCGCTCCCCAGATCTGGCCGTAAAGGATGCCGTAGCCGTAGTTTAAAGCGGCGTTCACGGGGTCGGCGGCTCCCCGGTGCTCCCGCCCGGTAAACTCCACATGGCCCCGCAAGAGCAGTGCCACCGCCCCCCAGTACTGCAGGGCGGCCCTCCCTTCCACGGAAAAGATCTGGGGCCGGGCCTCATCAATATTATCTCCCTTAATCTCCTCCAGTTCCTGTAAGGCGTTTTCCAGATGGCGGCAAACGGCCTGCAGGTCCTCGTAAAGAACGGCATCGGTATTTCGCCGGTATTTGGCGAAATATTTGATCAGGTTGGCCTGATTCTTCAGCTTTCCTTCCACGAAGCATTTGGACAGGTACAGGCCGCGCCCGTCCCGGTAGGCCAGAATCTGCTCCCGGCGCGTGATTACCGTACCCGTTAAACTGGGCGCGGTCAACCGGGCGTACGGCTTCCCCGTAGAAGTCAAAAAATTGATCTGCACGCCGTACTCCACGCACTCCCGGATAACATCGGCGGAAATGGATACCCCGGAGGAAGCGATGGTAATCTGGGTGATGTCCCGGAAGGGAACCTCCTCGACCACCTGGCCTTTTTCTTTAACCACCAGCCGCTCGCTTTTCTTCCCCAGGGAAACGCCGTATTCGGTTATGAACAGTTCGGGCATGTATTTATCACCTACCCGGTATAAATTAATATCCGGAAGAAATAAACCAGGGGTCCGCTTTCTAACTTAAACCGGGGGAGACCAACCCCTCCGGAGCCTCGTTCGTTGTTTCCAAAAATTTCAGCATGATGATCTTCCCTTCCGGGGGACCGCTTCTCACCTTGAGGTGAAGCCGCTCGTTGGGATCGTATTCAGCCCCCAGAATTGCCGCCACGCAAGCAAAAAATGTCTCTCCATCCTTGCAGCGGGAACTGATTACGGAAGCCAGGGGGGCGCGCAGGTAGCCCAGGCAGGTCCCCCACGGGGAAAGGACTGCTACTGCACTGGGGTCAACCTTGTTCTCCGGCTCCCGAACCAGGACTACGGGCATGCCCGGGGCAAGGAGCGCCGCCTCCCGGAACCGCTCCTCGTACCTTAAGCCCACTACCCGCGTAAAAAATTCCCGGGCTTTAAAAAAGTACTCCTGCACATCGTCGGCCACCGGTCCCAAAAGGGCTCCCAGGACGAACAGGAGGTGGCTTCCCGGAAAAAAGGAGTGGTGGTACAGCTCGGCGGCGGCGTTGACCAGAAGATCTTCGGGAACAAACTCCCGCAACAGCTCAAAAGCCGCCGCGTGCCAGTGCTTGACTTTCTCCAGTTCCCGGATGGCTCCCCAGACGGCGCCCTTCAGCAAAAAATCTGCCCCCCGCACCACCGCCAGGAAATCCTCTCCTTCTTCTTCAGGCCAGCCGTCGGCATACCCGTTCCGCACGGCCGCCTTAAGAAGCTCCAGCACGCAAAACCCTCCCTCCTTTTTAACCGCCTCTTAACTTACACAACCAGCCGACTACGAATCGCCGAATATATCCTGCGCCTGGCCAAGGCGATGGGCAAACCCTTCGATGATCTCCCACCTTTCCCCCGCAGGCCAGGTTAAATAGTCACTGTAGGTATAGCCACCGTTTGCCTCTTGTCGCAGGTAAGCCAAAGACGGGGCCTCCTTTGTCGTTTTCCGTTGCCCGTTAGTTGACAAACCGCTCTTTTTATAATTTTGAACCTTCTACCCTTTCTTTCATTCTTTGCCCTTTCGAACGAATGATGCACTGCAACTTTATACTCGCTCGTAATAGCTAAATCCCTTACTCGATCTAACCAACCGGTAAGGTAAGATAACCCCTTTCCGGACCCGGTCTTTTCCCATGCTTATTTTCTCATCGCTAAATACATTTACTTTCTCGAAGGTCAGGCTTTCCCCCCAGTCATCCATCATCTGGATGACACCCAGTGGATAATTTTCCGGCACCCATCCTTTGACCTGATTTTCTCGGACATAAACACCATCGAGAAGATGAAAGCCATCAGGCAGTTTTTGAGCCTGCTGGGGTACTGTTAACAGTTGAAAAAAGGATCCACGTTTGCCGAAATAATTAATCTGGGCGAGCAATGCCGCCAGATCTGTCATCCTGTCTTCGCCCCCAGCAAAAGCCAGGCCTATATCTCCCTCCAGCTGGACATATTCCCGGAAGGCGATGGTGCGGTCCATCGCTTTTTCGGCCGACTCTTTCCGGGAGGGCTTCAGAATTTTAGCAAAAAGATTGGTAACTACAACTTTCTCCGGAGGGCGGACAGCAATGGTAAGCTTTTTAATCCACTCAAACGCCCCTGAGCCGGACCCCAATCCATATACCCGGATGGCAGCGTCCAGAAGAGCAGTTCTAATTGCAAAGGGCGTAGGTAAAAAAAGGGTTTTTGCTCCCGAAGACGTAGCCAATCCATAACGTAAAGAAAAAAAGGTTACCGGCCGGTATTCGGCAATCAGCCACATTCCCATCACCATTTACTGGCCCATTTTGTAAGGCCTTGTATTCTTGATAATTTCACGGAATATCTCGGCAAACTGACCCATTGAATCAAAACGGTAAACGGCAATAGCTCCCTGCTTTAGGTCGTTAAGGGCTCCGGCAACCCTTTCCAGTTCCTCACGATAGTCCTGGTTCAACGGGCTTAAAACCGGAGCTGGCATCACCTGGTTTGTCAGACTTACCGCCCCCGTAAATTCCACAATATGCGGGTTTTGCGTCCCGCGCATGGCCCCGTTTGGTTCGATAAAGGT
This sequence comes from Desulfovirgula sp., assembly GCA_020725525.1. Taxonomy (GTDB): domain Bacteria; phylum Bacillota; class Desulfotomaculia; order Desulfotomaculales; family Desulfovirgulaceae; genus Desulfofundulus. Next base: position 7,138 of record DYEX01000167.1, on the reverse strand, counting down.
ATAGAGGATACTTTCCAGAAAGGCCTGATATCGCCGCTCCCGGTCTTCATCGGAAATAGCGTACCGTTGAGAAATATCGTTAAAACCTATGCGGGCCATCTCAAAACTGGCCACCATCGCGTAAACACCGGAACTGGCCGGACGGTGAAAGATGGCCTGCCGCTGAACTTCGCCTTCCCGTTCGCCCCGCTCTGCAGCAAAACGGACATGGAAATAACTTTCGGTAGTAGTATATTCCGGCACACCAACCACCCACCCGAATTCGGCCACTGACTTCCGCGGTACAGAGCGGGCTCCCCGGGCAATCAAATTCCCTTCCAGGTCATCCAGCGCACAATGCTGGATCAGCTTATCGATCAGGGCAACGTCCTGCGGAGGCAAGGCACTCATGAATTCGGTGTCGTCAAGAACACGGCTGGCGCTGAATTTCTGGCACCCGCGGCATAGCGGTAGCTGCCCTTTGGCCAGTAAATAAAGGTGCTCGGCCTGGATATGCTTAAACATGTCACCGGAGATTGCGTTGACCGTGGCCAGCTTATACTCGCCGCTGGCGTGGTCACGATAGACTACGTTTACCATTCTGGTGGCAATTTGATTTCCTTCGCCCCCTTCATTGTTCAGGGAATGCATGTCCAGGATGGCCCGTCCACAAATAGAAAGGGAATACACATAAGTATTCATTTTGTTTCCTCCTTTCGGTTTTAAGATGTCAACTGAGCTGATTCTTCGTCCTTCAGCTCCCGGGCATATCCAAAAGCGATGAGCAGGTTCGCCACGGTGGCAGCGCCGTACTGGTCGACCAGGCGCACAATATCCTCGATGTCTTCGGTAGAAATATTCTTCCGATACTGGCGGCCGGTTCTTTCGTAAACCCGTGCGTTTTCGGCGTTATAACTTTGCATGAACTCGCTTAAGGCGGCAATAAATTCGTCGTTGTAAAGGGACTTGCGCTTGAGCTCTTGCCCCAGCCCGTAACGAATCTCGTACTCGCTTTCATTTCGCCCCCGGTATTGAGGAATGATGGTGCTCCTGCGGATAGCTTCGGCAATGTTGCGAAAACCCGGCGTTCCCAGGATAGGTGCTAGCGGCCGGTTACTTCTCACGATTAACACCTCCAGATTGTGGGTACTGAACGGCTTAACCCGGTAATTCTCACCAGCAATCTCTCTCATTAAATACATCGCATATCCGGCAGTGAAATTGAAAAACGCGTCCCATTTTCCTCCGGAAAGGAAATCCCGGTAGAAGGTTAAAAGGTCGTACCCTCCTTTTTCTTCGTCAATGTTTCGAATGATGTTCGTATGCTCGTCAATCACCTCACGATAGGCGTTTACATCAGCCAGTGATTCCACCTGCATCCACCGGGGCAACTCCAGAAAAGAAAGATTCATTACTGCCGAGGCTTGGCCGAGACTTTTATAATAGGCTACGTACATTCCGGCTATAAAGTTTTCCGGCCCCTTACCTAAAAGTTCGGCCAGCAGGTCGGCTTCCCTAGCCGCCTGGCAATGCTCCAAAAAGCACTCCACATAACGTAAAGCAGCCAGGATGTCCATCTTTACCGCCGTGTCGTTCCAGAGAACATCTTGAAAAGCAGCCAGTATTGCATCGTTTGCATCCAACCGGATATTTACCGGCGCCAGGGCGTAGGTTTTCCGGTCGTCCGTCCCCTGCACCCGGCGAGGTACGGCACAGTGGTACATCCCCACAGCCTTCAGATATTCCAGCAGCCAGAAGGACTTAACGTTATCCATCTTTAGGCGGCTAGCCTTGGTCTCGTTCTGACCTTTGCCCTGGCTGGGGTTAAAAAGCTGGAGTAGTGTAGCCTCGCTCTTTGCCTGTACCCCCAGTTCTTTCATCCTTGTTCGCCAGGCTTTTTCTACGACCTCCACGTTATTCTCTGGGGTAGCGCAAAACATCAGGATGTGCCGGAGGTTTTCGGTAAAGCAACCACTTAATTCCTGCCAACGGAGAATTAATCCGTTATATGAATCTAGGGCCTGCATTCTCCTCTCCCCAACCCAGGAAAAGATGGGAAACTGGGGGTGCGGCTTGACCTGGGCCAAATCTTCAAGGGACATTTTTTCCCTTAGATCTTGGGGTATCTGGATGTATTCCTTGAACTTATCCCATTCCCGCTGATAATCTACGACAAATGAAGAAGGCAACCCAGTCATCACCTCCTGGCCGCCCCTGCCGGTATAAATGTAAGGCGCCAAAACCCGAAAGGGGGCATGCTGGACCCATTTTTCTTCCAAATGGTGGCTTAGCTCGACTGCGTAGTAAGTTCCGCAATCGCGGATCCGAACCCAATGGCCATCCTCTACAAAATGGGCCAGGACGCTGTCCAGAAGTGTAGCCAAGCCGTACGCCAGAAAGACGTCGGCAAAGGTGCCCGTGCGCTTTTCGATGTAATAAGTTGACTGGTACAATTTTTTCACCCCTCTCTGTTCATAGCCTTTTGATCCGCTAGACGGAGGGCCCTTACGATCAAAAAATAAGCAAGCAACTCGTCTCTTTGTTCTGGTTGGACGAGGAGGTTAGCTATTGGTTGCGAAGTCCTGTTTGTTTCTAAGGCGGAAACAACTTGCTCTTCAGCGCCAAGAAACGCTAGAACCTCCCTTAAGGCAGCCTGGGCGGACGGGTGCAGTGCGAAGCTTTTGAATCCTTCTGTCCTGGGCGAATGATGTCTGGCGATAGCGGTAAAAAGCGCTTTGAGGAGTTTTAGCCGGGGGCCTTCTTGACGGCCGTACGCACCAATATCTAAAAGGCGGTAGATTATTTTCAGCACCGCCACTGCCCCCTCGGCGGCATGCGGGGGACGCGCTCCCGGCATTTCCTTTTCTACTGCCTGGTGGAGGGGATCGTCCGGGTTATAACAGGTATGGGCAATAAGATAATCCTCTCCCACCGGAGCCCCTATCCGCCGCTGCCACTCGTGCGCCCAAGCCTGCCAGCGACTGTCCATTTTACCCGCGTCGTGCAGAGCAATAGCCAGCCGGGTTGAGTAATCAAATAGCCCTGCCTGGAGGCCCATCAGACGTTCCAGCCGGGCGGCGGCATAAGTCAGCTGCCTGGAAAGTTCTGTCTGATATACGTGAAGCATTTTCTCGACGTGCTGCCGGTAACTTTCCAGACCGTAACCCTTTTGTCGCCGCCCTTTTCCCTGCTCACCCGCCAAAAACTTCCGGGCTGGGGACTGAAAACCACCGCCGGGAGAAAAACAAAAGCCCGTTTCGGAATCGTACTTAACTAGAAAAGGATTGACGGCAAAAATGGAGGAACACCGCAAAAGTTGCCGATCTTCAACCTTTACCCACTTGTAAAGAACCGGGCAATCCTCACCCTCCCCTATGTCTCTTTCCTGTGGATACTTGAGCAACCAGGAGATCTTTTCGTTAGGAAGCCCCTCTTCTCGCCATTTCGCCAGCTGTCCCTGCAGCGTCCCAAAGAAAAGCGAAAAACTCTCCAGTTCGTAGGGGCTTGCAATTTCTTCGGGATTGGGATGAACAAGTACAGAAACGGAATCATCGCTGCGGATTAATTCTCTCACCAAACCCATTTCCTGTTGCCCGATGGTTTTCAGCATTTGCTTGCGGTGAACGTAAGAAGCCCGTTCCAAATTATCGAGCATCAGTACGTCCGTTCCGGCATGAACTAGATTCACCAGCTGCTGTTCGGCGAAAAAATCCATGGTTTTACCGTCGAAGGCGGCCAGGGCTTCCCAGGTTTTTTTACATAACATCGCCTGCTGACCAAGATAAGGGGCGTAATTTGGCGCGCCTTTTGGGTTCGGGGGCGCCTGATAAACATATACATCGCCCTTTTCGGCCTCAAAACGTGCGCAACGGCCGGCCCGCTGCAAAATGGCGCTGGCGGGAGCAATTTCCGTGTGCATCACTTCGCAGGTGATGTCTAGTCCTACCTCGATTACCTGCGTGGCCACTAGAATCACACTGCCCTTCTTTTTGGCTCTTTTACCGAACAGGCGGCGCACCGCATCCTCTTTTTCACGCCGGTCGTTCTGGAGAAACCGGGAGTGCAGCAAAATAACCTCAACGTCCTCACTAGCCCTGGCAGAAAGCAAGTCACAGATCCTTTTATAAAGGGACTGCGCCCTCTCCACTGTATTGCAGATGGCAATAGAACGACTCCGGTGATGGTGTAAAACGGTTTCAGCCGTTAGAAATCCCTTTACCCGGTGAATCCGTCTTTCTTTTTCCCTCTGCGAAGGAATACTTTGTAATTCTTGAGGCGAAACGGTAACCACTTCGGCATCCAGGAAACCGGCCAGACGATTCAGCATCTCCCCTGAAAATGTAGCCGTCATCAAGAGAAAAGGTGCCATCCCGCGCAGCAGACGCAGCATTTCCAGGGTGGTAGGTAGGGTAGAGCCCGGATCAAGCAGGTGAAATTCATCAAACACCAGGTACGACGATGCCACCGCCCCGGCATTCACGTTACCCTGGCGGAGGCTTAAAGAATATGGAATGTTCAAAAAACTGGACAGCGCCTGGTCGATCGTTACAAAGGTGACTTCCCCCTCCAGTTGAGGATCGTCCTTTTGTTCCCCGGTCTGCAGGCGGACATCAAGTTTGTCATGCCATCCGTTTTTTGCCAGATCGTTATAAAAACTCCGGGCCAACACCCGCATCGGTACGCAATAAAGCATTTTCCTGGGAAAATCAAGGCCTTCCCGGCGCGCAAGCAGATAAGGGAATAGCGCCGCCATGGTTTTGCCGGAACCCGTAGGAGCCTGCAGAATGACGTTTCGGCCGGAAAGCAAGTACTCCGCAGGTTTAATTTGAAAAAAACCGTAGGGTTTCGGAACACTAAAGAGCCTGGCAAAGATCTCGTCCATAATTACCAATCCCTCTGGGTTAAATCGTTGCCCTCCCCCCGGTTATTAATCCAGGAAGCCGCAAGATTACAATACAATACAATACAATACAATCATACAACCCGTTTCTTCTAAATTTAGCAAAACGCACTGCAACCAGTGATCAGTCCCTTAGGTGAGTAAAACTTTTTTCAGTTAGGCGGATTATTCGCGTTCACTATTTGGTAATGCGGCTTTTTTCGTTCCCGGGCAAGTTTGGCGGTAAATTCGAATTTATTTGATATAGCCGCAGCATATTCCTTATTTCCTCCTCCACTTCCCGCCTCAGCTCGGGCGGCGCCAGGACCTCGGCACGGCTACCGTAGCCCATAACCCAGCGTTTGACCTCTTCTAATCCACCCACCCGCAGGCGCAGGATCAGACTACCGTCGCCGAGCTCCTCCGTCTCCTGGGTTGGGTGCCAGCATCTTTCCCGAATGTAGCGGGCCTGATGAGGATCGAATCGGATTACAACCTCCACCGGCGCATTTCCCCGTTCCGCCGAGAAAGCCTGGGCCATCCACTCTTCCGCCGAAAATCCCGGGTTGCGGACGAAATGCTCCCGGAGAACCTCCCACTTTTCAATCCTCCCGGTGTGAAAAACCCGCATCTCCTTGCGGAAGTGGTCGAAGGCAACCAGGTACCAATCTCCCCGCAGGTTGTATAGATGATAGGGTTCCACAATCCTCTCCTGCCTGGCACCCCGGCTGGCCGTGTAGTACAAGATTTTCACCCGGAGACACTCCCTTACCGCCCGGTGCAGGTCCAGGAGTACTTCCCTTTTTACCATCACTGCGGGCGGAGCGGCAATGCTGTAGCAGGTGCACAACTCCTCCAGATTAACTTGCACCTGCCCCTGTAACCCCATCCTGATCTTTTCCACCGCCGAGCGCAAAGGAGCCTCAAAAGCTGTTCCCAAATAACGCTGCGCCACCTCCACGCTCAAGAAAAAAGCCAGCAATTCACCATCAGTGATCATTATCGACGGCAGGGCCCAGGTGGGGTCTTTATAGTACCATCCCCCGCGGCGGCGGTCATAAGCCAGCGGCGCTTTCAACCGATCCACCAGGAACTGCCGGTCCTGGTAGATGGTCCGCTCGCTTACTTCCAGCTCCCTGGCCAGGCGGTTAGCGTTGGGGTACATCTTCGCCCGGATCTGCCGGTCGATCTCCAGGATACGCTCCAGTTGCTGCCTGCTTCCCATCGCCAGACTCCACCTTAGTTATCTGTTCCAACCTGCTGATGGCCGGACATTTTTCTTCCTTGCACTCAGACCAATTCCACCCGGTACTTTCCCATCCCGAAAACCGCTCCTTTGCCTACGTGGACCAGTTCGCCCAGCCGCAAAAGGGGGATGAACTCCGCCACCTCTCCCTCGTATACAGCCCGGCCCACCACGCCGCCCATCTTTATCCTGCCGTCCTGGCGGGCGGAAAACCGCTCCCAGTCCACCCAGCGGGTATGGTCTTCCGCCAGCCTTACCCTTGCAGCCCGGGCGATCAGCCCGGTGAAATCCAGCTTTAATTCTTCGCCGTGGTGGAAATAAGCCAGGGAGGAAAGGCGGCGCAGGAGGTTCCGGATGAGCACGTGAAATTCGATCTTACCGGCGTAGGCTTCCTCGTACTTAAGGCGGGTCATGGTCAAAAAATCGATTGGTAGGCGGCGCGGCCCTGTAGCGGTCGGCTGCTGGATAAAAGGCTCCGGGGACGCCGGAAGCAGATCCTCCGGCGACCCGTAAAGTTCCGCGAGCCCCGGAATGTCGCTCCCCCGCACCGGGAGATCGATATTTCTGATGATCATGTCCTGGTCAAGGTATATGGACGCCTGCCGGTTTTTCAGGGGATCCACCGCCACAATTTCTTTCAGGCGGTATTTTTTGCGCCCCTTTCCAATCCCCACCTCGCCCAATTCTTTGAAAGCCACGATGAAATAGGGCAGGTAAGACACGGCTTTGCCGATGAGAATCAGCCGGAAGGCCAGTGTCTCGCCGGGGCGGTAAAAGGTTTTCTCTTCCAGGGGAGGCTCGAGAACGAACGGGCGTGGTACGTTGTCATAATTGCGGAGAGCCTCCGAACCGGGGGGAGGACTGGTTTCGAAGATGTAGGCATAGGGGCAGTGCTGGTTTAAAAGGCAGGTCCGGCAATCTTTTTGCCGTGCTGTACAGGTAATGCGCTGGAAAACCCGGCCGAAGCCCCCGCGCAGGGTCGAACCCTTGTAGGGCGGCAGGATCAGCCCTTCCCGGCCGGCCGCCAGGATTAT
>DYEX01000166.1 GCA_020725525.1 Desulfovirgula sp. | reverse complement strand
TCGTGAGACAGTTCGGTCCATATCCGTCGCAGGCGCAAGGAAACTTGCGGGGAGCTGTCCCTAGTACGAGATGACCGGGATGGACGGACCTCTGGCGTACCAGTTGTTCCGCCAGGAGCAGCGCTGGGTACCCATGTCCGGAGCGGATAAGCGCTGAAAGCATCTAAGCGCGAAGCCCACCCCAAGATCAGGTTTCCCACCTTTTGGGTTTCCCAAAGGGGTAAGACCCCTGGTAGACTACCAGGTTGATAGGCCGGGCGTGTAAGCGCAGCAATGCGTTGAGCGGACCGGTACTAATCGGTCGAGGGCTTGACCAGATCCGGCTCAAAAAGGAGCCGCTGTGAAGTTTTGAGGGAATATGATTTTCCGGTGACCATGCCGGAGGGGAAACACCCGTTCCCATCCCGAACACGGAAGTTAAGCCCTTCAGGGCCGATGGTACTTGGGGGTCGACCCCTGGGAGAGTAGGTCGCTGCCGGAAAATTATTTGGAGCCTCTGGAATTGCATCCAGGGGCTTTTTACTTTTTATTCCGCCCGGTGAACCGGGGCTGCAGGCGCAAAAAATTTTTTGAAAAAAATCGAAGACCGGGGAGGAAAAAGCCGAAACATATAGAATTGTATAACTGTCTAAATGTATATACATATATGGTAATTAAGCCCTGGTTCAAAGAATCAGAAAATCCTTTTTTGGGGGGTGTGGATGAAGCTATAAAGATGCCCCGGGTTGAGGAATTTGTGTTTGCAATTTATGGGAAAAACTAAAATTTCAGGAGGGAAATTTAATGACACGGGAAGAAAAACAGGAACAAATGTTTGAATTATGGCTTTCGGGCAATGGTATAGAATTTGTTAACCAGGAAGCTGAAAGGTCGTACAGGGAAAGGGTAACCCGCATAAAAGACGCCATTCAGTTAAAAAAGGTGCCGGATCGCGTACCGGTATGTCCCTTTACAGGACTTTTCCCTGCATACTACGCTGGAATAACCGTTCAAGACTTAATGTATGACTATGATAAAGCAGCGGCTGCGTGGAAGAAATATGTTTTCGATTTGGAACCCGATGCCTATATGGGCATGTTTTTAGCTCCCCCAGGTAGATTTTTTGAAATTCTTGACTACCAGTTATATCAGTGGCCAGGCCATGGTGTTCCGCCTAATTTTTCATACCAGTGCCTTGAGGCTGAGTATATGAAGGCCGATGAGTACGATGCTCTGATCCAGGATCCTTCCGATTTCTGGGTAAGGGTTTACTTTCCGCGCGTTTTTGGTGCTCTAAAGCCTTTTGAAAAACTGGCTCCGCTTACTGATGTTATGGAAATGCCACTGACCTGCGGGAGCTTTATTCCCTTCGGTTTTCCCGAAGTGCAGGCTGCTTTCAAGGCTGTTTTGGAAGCGGGTAACGAAGCTGTTCGTTGGGCCGGTGTGGTTCGCGCGGTGGACCAGGCACTTCAAGGGCAGGGATTTCCCGCCTTTGTTGGGGGAGCGAGCAAGGCACCTTTTGATATTATCGGCGACACTCTCAGAGGTACCCATGGAATCATGCTGGATATGTACAGGCAGCCCGAGAAACTGCTTCAGGCCCTGGAAGTATTAACTCCTCTCGCCATAAGGATGGGAGTATCTTCAGCCAGGGCTGCCGGCAACCCGCTGGTATTCATGCCGCTGCATAAAGGGGCGGACGGTTTCATGTCAGACCAGCAATTCAGGACTTTTTATTGGCCAACGTTGAGAAAAGTTATTATGGGATTAATAGAAGAAGGCTTGGTACCCTTCCTGTTTGCCGAGGGTGGCTATAACACCCGTTTAGAAGTTATATGTGATCTTCCAAAGGGTAAGACGGTGTGGCTTTTTGATAATACCGATATGGCTAAGGCAAAAGAAATCCTGGGAGATACAGCCTGCATAGCCGGCAATGTGCCAATTAGTTTGTTAACCCTGGGAACAGTACAAGAAGTAAAAGATTACTGCAAACAACTGATAAAAACTGCAGGGAAAGATGGAGGATTTATTTTATGCAATGGGGCGGTAATCGATGATGTGCCTCCGGAAAACCTGCGCGCCTTGATAGAGTCTGCGAAGGAGTACGGAATCTACTCTTAGCAATTTAGCAACAGGGGAGAATGGCAGTTTGGCTCTTTTCCTGGAGAGTGGACTTGTATTGAAGAAAATGTCCCATGATTTACCATATATCAAGATTTACTATAAATATTAAATTAATAGCTGGGAGGAAATCGTAAATGGAAAAAGAAAAAATGACAGAACTGGCAAGAGCTTTGATGGAACTGGACGAAAAAAGAGTCTACCAGCTGGTAGACGAGAAGATCAAGAACGGTATTTCCCCGCTGGATATTATTGCTGAGTGCAATGAGGGCATGGCGGGCGTGGGCGATTTGTTTTCTGCAGGCCAGTACTTTTTAAGCCAGATGCTCTTCGCTGCGGAGATATTCAAAAACATCATGAAACAGCTGGAGCCCATTATGCCCAAAGCGGAGACAAGCACTTCCAGGGACAAGGTTGTTATAGGAACCGTCAAGGGAGATATCCACGATATCGGCAAGAACATCGTGGTCAACCTCCTGCGCGGTTCCGGTTTTGAGGTTATCGACCTTGGTGTGGACGTGCCGGCAGAAAAATTTGTAGAAGCGCTCAGGGAAACCGGAGCCAGGGTCCTTGGTTTAAGCGCTTTACTTAATTTCACTTACCCAGAGATGAAAACCGTGGTAGAGGCTGTTACCAAAGCCGGTTTAAGGGATAAGGTGACCATCATCATCGGAGGAGCCCCGTGCGATGAGCAGGTCCGGCAGTTTACGGGCGCCGACTATTATGCGGAAGACGCAGTAGCGGGTGTCAACATTTGTAAGAAAGTTTATTCTTAATCATAACAACCCCTGGCCGGAGTGATCTCCGGCCAGGGGCAGAATACCGGGAGGCATGTATGTTAATTATCGGCGAGAGAATCAATTCCACTCGTAAAAGCATAGACAGGGCGGTTCGAGCTAAAGATGCAGACTTTATCCGCGAAGAGGTGTTAAATCAGGTAAACGCCGGGGCGCACATGCTCGATGTAAACTGCGGTACCCTGGACGCGCAGGAAGAGCCGGCCACCATGGAATGGCTTGTGCAAACCGTACAGGAAATTGCCGGTGTGCCCTTATGCATTGACAGCGCCAATCACAAAGCCCTGGCCGCCGGGTTAAGAGTTCACCGGGGTAAGGCAATGATCAATTCCATCAGCGGGGAGACCGAAAGGTATAAAAAAGTATTACCCCTGGTAAAGGAGTACGGTGCGTCCGTAGTGGCTCTCTGCATGGACGACAGGGGTATCCCGGCAAACAAAAATCAGGCCCTGGAGGTTGGGGTAAAACTGGTCAACAACCTCCTGGATGCCGGAGTACCGGTTGATGATATTTACTTTGACCCCCTGGTGCGCTCCGTGGCCACCAATCCCGAAACGGTTATAGAAACATTGCGCCTCATGGAAGAGATGGCGTCCAGATTCAGCGGCCTGCACTTCGTTTCGGGACTGAGCAACGTGTCCTTCGGGTTGCCGGAGCGACGGCATCTGAACCGGGCCTACGTGGTGTTGAGTATGGCCAGCGGTCTCGACGCCGTTATCGTCGACCCGCTGGATAAAACCCTGATGGCCCTGGTGTATGCCACAGAAACACTGCTGAACAAGGACCGGTTTTGTTTGCAGTACATCCGTTACTACCAGGAAGGAAGGTTGAAGGTATAGTTTCTTTCCAGTAACGGTTTTACAATATTAACTCCATTTCTGGTGAAGAAAGTTGAGTAATTCAGCAATGTATGGTTTAATGAATTATTATAAATTAAATGTTAAACTTACCGAAAAGGACGTTTCCTGCACCGGCTGGGACTGCCTGTCCAGGACATCCAGTACCTATTCACGTTCGCTGGTTAATGAGATACTGCAGGAAGCACATCAGCTGGCCCGGGCGGAAGCCGTTTGTAAAGTCGTGCCGGTGGTAAAAACAACCGGCAGGCAGATTTTCCTGGAAGGCGGCCAGGCGTTGACAAGCAGTCTGCTTGTCCGCCTGGCCGGCACCGCCCGGAGCCTGCTCCTGGTTGTCTGTACCCTGGGGCATATGATTGACCGCAGGGTGGAGGAGTATAGCCGCAAGGGGCTGGCGGCGCATGCCTACTTTTTGGATATCGCCGGTACGTGCATTATTGAAGCGGCCGGCAGGCAGCTGGTAGAAAAGATTAAAACGCATCTGGAAGCCTGCGGCCTTAAGACGACAATACCTCTGGGTCCCGGCCATTCTTACTGGAAAAGCCTGCAGGACCAGCGGATCATTTATGATCTGGTGAACCCTTCAACAATCGGTGTAACCATACTGAAAAGCGGCATTATGCTGCCAAAAAAATCCTTGAGTATGGTTATGGGAATCGGGCACGAATTGCCCCCCAGCGCAGAAAACCATTGCTACTACTGCAGCATCAGGCGAAAGTGTCCCTTGAGCCGGGCCAGAGATCCGCTGTAGAGGTCCAGGTCAGGACATTTGTTGAAAGGGGGGATAAAGGTCTGGCTGGTGACAAAATTAACAGGAATTCCTTTATACCTCCTTATTTCCAGCTGGCCCAAATTTTAGAGCAAAAGATCCTTTCGGGAGAATTAAAACCGGGTGATTCCCTGCCGTCTGAAAATGATCTGGGCAAGGAGTATAATTTAAGCCGCATGACTGTTCGCAAATGCCTCAATATACTGGCGGAAAGGGGACTGATATCCGCCCACCCTGGGCGGGGAACCTTTGTTTCCCGGCCGGCCCTGGACCGGGCTGTGTTCACTGTTGAAGAGTATCACAAGGAGATGTCTCGCCGTGGCTTAACCCCGGAAGCCAGGTTAATCGCGGTCAACGTGCTCAAAGCCCCGGCGGAAATCAGTGGAAAACTGGAGTTGAAGGCTGACGAGAGGGTTTTATACTTTTGCCGGCTGCTCCTGGCTGACAATGCGCCGATGGCCATCGAACGCAAATACATGCGCTTTAAAAAGGGGAGTCCCATACTGGAAAACGAGTTACAGTATAAGGCCTTTTCGGAAGTGATTTCAATGCATAATGAGGTGCTGCCGGTGCGCAGCCGTATGGTAATGCGGCCGGCAGTGGTTGAAGAAGAAGATGCTCTCCTGCTTCAGGTCCCGGCGGGTTCCCCCGCGCTGTGCCTCGAACAGTATTTATACGCCATAGATGAAACGGTTGTCGGTTGGGGGTTTTTTATTTTCCGGGGGGACCGCTTTGCTTTAGTGTCCGAAGTTCGACCGCTGAAGGGGGTTGAGTAAATTGCCTTCCCTGGCCCAGGCAATCAGCGACCTGAATGAGGGTCTGGTAATGGAGCTGGTAAAATACCGCCTGGATATGGGCGCTACGCCCCTTGACATTGTAGAAGAATGCAGAAGTGGTATGATCGAGGTGGGAGAGCGCTATTCCAGGGGAGAATATTTCCTGGGAGATCTTGTTTTGTCTGCAGAGATTTTTCATGAAGTTATGCAGGTACTTGCCCCTGCACTTGATAAAAAAGTTACGCACCAACCCGTTGGCAAGATTGTTTTCGGGACCGTCGAAGGTGATATTCATGATATTGGCAAAAATATCGCCATATCTTTATTGCGCTGTCATGGCTTTGAAGTTTGGGACCTGGGGGTAAATGTACCTCCAGATAAGTTTATTCACTATCTGAAAGAAACAGGGGCAAGCATTCTATGCCTGTCCATCCTGCTTTCTTCCTGTTTTAAAGCTTTGCAGCGCACAGTGAATTTAGTTCGCCTGTTTGACAGCCAGAGAAGGATTAAAGTTCTCATTGGAGGCCTGGTTAATGAAAAGGTGCGGGAATATTCAGGGGCGGATGAATGGGTGACCGACGCCCGTAAAGGTGTAACCATATGCCAGAAATGGATGGGAGTGCTATAAATTGAGTGTTATTATCGAATTTGAACCTGCCGGCCGCCGGATAGAGGCAGAACCCGGCCAGACTGTTATACAGGCTGCACGGGGCATGTTTACCCATGAGTCGGGCGGAATCAGCGCGCCTTGTGGTGGCAGGGGACTTTGCGGGCGCTGCAGGGTGCGCCTGGTAGAGGGGGAATTTTCGCCACCCAATGAGGTTGAAAGGAGACTGCTCGGTAGAAAAGGTCTCGATGAAGGTTACCGCCTGGCGTGCCAGGCGGTAATAATTGGTCCGGCAAAGGTGGAAATTCCGCCGGAAGCTCTAACCGGGCGCCAGAAGCTGCAGCTGGATGGAACAGATGCCGCTGTTGTTCCGGAACCCGCGATTAAACGTTATAGCATTCCCCTGAAAACCACGTCCGTTGATTACCCGTATTCAACCTGGCAGCAGGTGGAAGCCTTCCTGGCCCAAAATTACGGGTTGTCCGGCTTGCGTATAGATCCCGGGCTGATAGGCCGGGTTGAGGCTCTGGCCGGAGATGATCCAATAACAATTTCTATCCGCGGCAGGGAGATAACCAGCGCCTTTTTAACCGGCGGGATGAGAAAACCGGTTGGTTTGGCGGTAGACCTTGGAACCACCAAGATAGCCGGTTTTTTAGTCGATCTGGAGACCGGTATGACCCTGGCTGCCGAAGGTATTTTGAATCCGCAAATTGCTTACGGTGAAGATGTAATAAGCCGGCTGGCTTATGCCCTTGAAGGGGAAGAACAGTACAGCCGTATCGTCCAGGTATTGAGGGAAGGACTCGACCGGCTGCTGCACGCTCTCTGTGGAGCAGCGGGCGTGGTTCCTGAAGATATTGAAGAGGCTGTGATTGTGGGCAATACCGCCATGCATCATCTTTTGTTGAGATTGCCGGTAAACCAGCTGGCAAGGTCCCCCTATGTGCCGGCAGTAACGCTGCCGTTGGAAATTAAGGCACGCGACCTGGGCCTGGGTATGGCTTTCGGTGCTGTTGCCTACCTGGTACCGGTTGTTGCCGGCTTTGTGGGGGGAGACCATGTGGCCATGATCTTGAGCAGCCGCATACATGAGGCCCGCGGGGTAACCCTGGGCCTGGACATCGGCACCAACACCGAAATTGTACTTGCCCGGGGCGGAGAAATGATTTCCTGTTCATGCGCTTCCGGCCCGGCCTTTGAAGGAGCTCACATTCAGCAGGGAATGAGGGCGATTGACGGTGCCATCAGCAGGGTGGAAGTGGCTGACGGGGGGCTGAAATTGCACTATGAGACCATCGGCGGCAGCCCGCCGGTGGGTATCTGTGGATCGGGTATACTGGACGCCGTGGCAGGACTGTACCGGGCAGGAGTGATAAACTATAACGGCCGGTTGGACGTCAGTCACCCCCGGGTCAGGTTTAACGGCGAAAGGAAAGCTGCTGAATATGTTCTGGTACCGTCAGAGGAAAGCGGATTTGACCGGGACGTAGTAATTACCCAGAAGGACATCAGCGAAATACAGCTGGCAAAGGCTGCTATTGCCGCCGGAATAAAGGTTTTACTTGAGAAGGCCGGTTTGGAGGAAGAAGATATAGAAATGGTAATTGTGGCCGGTGCTTTCGGGACCCACCTGCGGCTGGAAAGTGCCGTCGCTATCGGCATGCTGCCTGATCTGCCGCTGGAACGCTTTCAACAGGTGGGTAACGCAGCAGGCGCCGGTGCCCGGATGATCCTTTTATCTGAAACCGAACGCCGGCGGGCGGAAGAAATTGCGCGGAATATTAAGTATATAGAGCTGGCGGCAATGCCAGAGTTCAGCAATAACTTTTTAAATCAGATGAGGTTCCCCGAATAAATAATGCAGCTTATACGACCAGCCTGTATATTTTCTTTAGCCTCTCCAGGCTGTGAATGTCGGGAAGCCCGCATGATGAGGCCAGTATCAGCTTACAGCTATTTTTTAGATTGTTAATATATTGAAGCATTTCAGCCTTTTCATTATTATCCGGGTCCGGCCCCATCAGCCACCCGGCCTTTATCCCTGAAAGAATGATCACATTTTCAGGTAATCTGCGGCACAACCCCACCAGGTCCATGGCTTCGGGTTCCAGGGATAAAGCCGAATATCCTTCCTGGATCAAAGAGATAATTATCGATTCAATGTTACCATCGGAGTGAAACCCCATCAATTTATCGCTACTTATTGAATTTCTCAACCTGCGGTATAAAGGCAGGAGTATACTTCTGAACTGCCCGGGAGAAAAGTATAAGCCCTGCGTGTAGGCTATATCATCACATAAGAGTAAAAGATCTGCGCCGGCATTATCAGCTGCCTCCAGCTCAGTTGTTGCCAGTGCCGCGTTTTTTTCCAATTGTTCTACCAGGCGGTCCGGCTTACAAAACCATTTTATTACTTCCATAAAACCGTGTTCTCTGACAGTCCGCTCAAAGGGACCGTCAACGGTAACTCCACAGACCAGGCCTGAGGCATGAGCTTTTTTTATGAGGAGGCTCATCTCCCCGGAATTGACAGGGAGGCTTTGAACGGGGCTGGTGTAGCTTAAAAAACAAATATCGGCACCAATGCTTGCACTGAGAGTGATCAGGGACTCCTGCGTTTGTTCCAGGCCTAACTCTCTTGGTATTTCCCCGGAAATCCAGAGTTCTCCCCGGGGAATTTTTCTTTTCGTTTTCTGAAGCAAGTAGCTATAAAATTCCATAGGTATCGTTCCCCCTCTATCTCACCCGGCCGGTTTTAAGGGCGGCTGCTTTTATTTTAATACACATTATGAAGCCAGTTAAGCCTCGTTTAAAAGAAACGAACACCGGAACGAAGGATAACTGCCGCCGGCAGAGTTACGCTTCAAGGTACCGGAGCAGCTCGTCCGGCGTTTTTGCTTTTTCTGCACCCCTGCTCCACTTGTCTTTATGACAAAAGTCAGTTAAAATAATGGGGTAAAAAATGAAAGGTGGCGATTGGGGGAAGTGGAAGTGGCGGAAAAGGGTACGTGGACCGTGAAAAAAGGCCTGGCGGAGATGCTCAAGGGCGGCGTGATTATGGATGTTACCACACCGGAACAGGCTAAGATTGCCGAGGAAGCTGGTGCCTGCGCCGTAATGGCCCTGGAGCGGGTGCCTGCCGATATCCGCGCTGCCGGGGGCGTGGCCCGCATGGCCGACCCGACGGTCATTTTACGCATTATGGATGCCGTCACCATTCCGGTAATGGCCAAGGTGCGCATCGGCCACTTTGTGGAGGCGCAGATTTTAGAACAACTGGGTGTGGATTACATAGATGAAAGTGAAGTGCTCACTCCGGCCGACGAGCAGCATCACATAGACAAGCACAAGTTCAAGGTGCCCTTTGTCTGTGGCGCCCGCAACCTGGGTGAAGCCCTGCGGCGCATTGCTGAAGGCGCCGCGATGATCCGGACCAAAGGGGAACCGGGCACCGGCAACGTGGTGGAGGCCGTGCGCCACATGCGCATGATGATGGCCGAAATTCGCCGGGTGCAGAACATGCCCCGGGAGGAACTGATGGCCCTGGCCAAGGAGATGGGCGCCCCATATGAGCTGTTGCTGCAGGTGGCCGAGCAGGGGCGCCTGCCGGTGGTGAACTTTGCTGCCGGCGGCATCGCCACCCCGGCAGACGCCGCCCTGATGATGCAGCTGGGTGCCGACGGCATTTTTGTGGGTTCGGGCATCTTCAAATCCCAGAACCCGGCGGCCCGGGCCCGGGCCATTGTGGCGGCCACCACCCACTACAACGACCCGCAGGTCCTGGCCGAGGTATCCAAAGATCTGGGCGAAGCCATGCCCGGGCTGGAGATTGCCACCATTGCTCCCGAACAGAGAATGCAGGATCGCGGCTGGTAATTAAGCAACAGGGGAAGGAAGTTTTCTACCATGTTAATCGGAGTACTGGCCCTGCAAGGAGCCTTCCGGGAACATCAGGAAATGCTTTCCGCCCTGGGGGTAGAGTCCCGCCAGGTGCGCAAACCGGAACAGCTGGAAGGTATCGATGGCTTGATCATCCCCGGTGGCGAAAGCACCACCATTGGAAAACTGCTTCAGGATTATAACCTTTTTGAACCAGTCCGCCAGAAAGCCCTGCAGGGAATGCCTGTTTTTGGCACCTGTGCCGGCCTTATTTTGCTGGCCCGGGAGATTTTGGGTTCCGCCCAGCCCCGGCTGGGGTTGATGGATATGGTGGTGGAAAGAAATGCCTTTGGCCGGCAGGTGGAAAGCTTTGAGGTGGACCTGGATGTACCTGTCCTGGGGGAAAAGCCCCTGCGGGCGGTTTTTATCCGCGCCCCATATATTGTATCCGTAGGCCCGGGGGTGGAAGTCCTGGCGCGGTACGGCGATAAAATTGTGCTTGCCCGGCAGGGCCGCTTTCTGGCCTGTGCTTTTCACCCGGAACTGACCGACGATACCCGCCTGCACCGGTTGTTCCTGGAGCAATGTTAATGTTTTGTAAAACGGCCAGTTTAGGGTTGCCAAAATAAATAACTTATAGTATTATGTTAATCAGGTTCCAAAAATAATAAACCCGATGCAGGGGTAGAGTAGCCAGAAGGACCTTTCCAGAGAGCCGGTGGTAGCTGCGAACCGGTAAGGTGTCTGGTGAAAGAGCTCCCCGAAGGGGACCTGCTGAAAGCAGCAGTAGGCAGGTACGGGCAGTTCCCGTTATCACGTTCGAGAGGGCAGGTAAGTGGGTTAATCTTATCTGTCAAATAGGGTGGCACCGCGGGAGTAACCTCTCGTCCCTGTTGGTTATCAGCCAACATGGGATGGGAGGTTTAAATTTTTAGACTAAAATTTAAGTCAAGGGAGAGGTAGACCATGCAGGAAAAACAATACCTGATGATTCCGGGCCCGACACCTGTACCTCCATCAGTAGTAGCGGCCATGTCCCGTCCCATGATCGGACACCGCAGCGAAGACTTTGCTGCCTTGCACCGGCGCATCCAGGAGAAAATCCGGCAGGTATTTCAAACCTCCCAGGAAGTTTTTATCCTCACCAATTCCGGTACGGGGGGTCTGGAAACGGCCGTTGCCAACGTCATTTCCCCCGGGGACCGGGTTCTGGCTTTAATTACCGGTAACTTTGGGGAAAGGTTCGCCAATATCGCCAGGGCCTACGGGGCCGAAGTGGACGAAGTGAACTTCGGCTGGGGCAACCCTGTAGACCTCCAGGTAGTCAGGGAAAAGCTGGCCCGGAACGCCGGCTATAAGGCCGTCCTGGCGACCCAGAACGAAACTTCCACCGGAGTACTTAATGACATTGCCGGTATTGGCGCCCTGGTGGCCGAAACGCCGGCCCTGTTGCTGGTGGACGGCGTCAGCGGCGTGGGCGGCATTGAAATCAAGATGGACGAATGGCATGTGGACATTCTGGTTACCGCGTCCCAAAAGGCCATGATGCTGCCCCCTGGCCTGGCCATGATTGGAGTGAGTCCCAAGGCCTGGGCAGTGATTGAAGAGAACCGTTCGCCGCGCTTTTACTTCAGCCTGCCGGCGGCCCGTAAAGCCCTGGCCAAATGGAACACCGCCTACACTCCCAATGTGGCCCTGTTCTTCGGGCTGGACGCAGCCCTGGATATGATGCTGGCCGAGGGTCTGGAAAATGTTTACCGCCGCCATCTTTTACTGGCCGGGGCTACCCGGGAGGCCGTCAAAGCGCTGGGGCTCTCGCTCCTGGCGGCAGATCACTGTGCTTCCCCTACGGTGACCGCGGTGCACAGCCCCGAAGGAATTGCGGCCGACGACCTGCGCAAGGTCCTCAGGGAGGAGTTCGGCATCACCTTTGCCGGTGGACAGGGGATTCTCAAAGGGAAGATTTTCCGCATTGCCCATATGGGTTACGCCGGCAAAATGGACGTGCTTATTGCCATCAGCGGTTTGGAAATGGCCCTGGCCCGGCTGGGTTACCCGGTGGAACTGGGCAAGGGTGTGCGGGCTGCGCAGGAAGTCTTGCTTGGGAGGGATGCACGATGATGAAGGTGCTGGTTATGGACGGTGTGGCAGAGGAAGGTCTGGCGCCGCTGCGCCGGGAAGAAGATATAGAAGTGGTTATTGGTCGCAAAATGACTGAGGACGAGCTGGTTGAGGTTATTCCCGAATATGACGCCCTGATTGTGCGCAGTGCCACCAGGGTTACCCGCCGGGTCATTGAAGCGGGTTTAAATCTAAAAGTCATCGGCCGTGCTGGCGTGGGTGTGGATAATATCGACCTGGAGGCTGCCACCACCCAGGGGATACTGGTGGTCAACGCTCCCGACGGCAATACCATTGCCGCCACCGAGCATACCATTGCCATGATGCTGGCCCTGGCCCGCAACATTCCCCAGGCCGTGGCCAGGCTGAAGGAAGGGGTCTGGGACAAGAAGGCCTTTTTGGGTGTGGAGCTGCGGGATAAGACCCTGGGCATCATCGGCCTGGGACGGATTGGCTCGGCGGTGGCCAAAAGGGCCCAGGCCCTGGAAATGAACGTCATAGCCTACGACCCTTATATCACCGAGGAAAAGGCCTCCGCTTTGGCCGTGGAACTGGTGTCCCTGGAAGAGCTGTTCCGCCGTTCCGATTTTATTACCGTGCACCTGCCGAAGACTAAAGAATCTTACCACATGATTGATGAGCGGGCCTTTGCCATGATGAAGGACGGTGTGCGGATCATTAACTGCGCCCGGGGCGGGATCATCGACGAGGACGCCCTGTACCAGGCCATGCTTTCCGGTAAAGTGGCCGGGGCGGCCCTGGATGTTTTTGAAAAGGAACCGAATACCGACAGCCCCCTTCTCTCACTGCCAAACTTCATCGCTACCCCTCACCTGGGTGCGTCTACCAGGG
This sequence comes from Desulfovirgula sp., assembly GCA_020725525.1. GTDB lineage: Bacteria > Bacillota > Desulfotomaculia > Desulfotomaculales > Desulfovirgulaceae > Desulfofundulus. The sequence goes on along the minus strand of DYEX01000166.1, from coordinate 3,824 downwards.
AGGCGCAGTTACATGTGGCCCTGGATGTTGCCGAGGAGATTGTGGCGGCGCTGCGGGGGAAACTGGTGAAAAACACGGTCAACATTCCTTCCATCAACCCGCAGGTGCTTTCGGCCGTACGTCCCTACCTGGGGCTGGCGGAAAAACTGGGCAAACTGCAGGCCCAGCTGGTGACCGGGCGCATCCGCAAGATAGAGGTGATTTACAGCGGGGAGCTGGCCAAACAGGAAGTAAGTCCCATTACCACCGCCGTGGTCAAAGGGCTTCTGGATCCCATCCTGCAGCAAACCGTGAACTTTGTAAACGCCCCCGTCCTGGCCAGGAACCGCGGCATCCAGGTTTTCCAGGCGGTGGACGGGGAGGCGGAAGGCTATGCGAGCCTGATTACCGTGAAGGTTTACTCGGATAAAGCAGAAAAAAGCGTGGCCGGGACGCTCTTTGGCAAGGAAGATCCCCGCATTGTGATGGTGGACGGGTACCGGATTGATGTGATTCCCAGCGGGTATATTCTTTATGTGCCCCACATCGACAAGCCCCGCATCATTGGGCCGGTTGGGCTGCTTATCGGCGAGCATAACATCAACATTGCCGCCATGCAGGTGGGGCGTAAACAGATCGGCGGCCGGGCGGTGATGATGCTTTCGGTGGATGCACCCGTGCCCGAAGAAACCCTGGCCGAGATTGCCAGGATTGACGGGGTGCTGGATGTAAAAATGGTGCACCTGTAATCCCGCGTTTTGAGGCCCTTCGGCAGGGGGGTAGGTGGTAGTTGAAGGAAACCTTTGTTATCCTGGCCAGACATGGAGCGACCGAATGGAACCGCATTTCCCGCTACCAGGGCCACCTGGATGCTCCTTTGAGTGAGGAGGGTCTGGAACAGTCCCGGGCCCTGGCCAGGGCCCTGGCGGCGCTGCCGATCAAAGCGGTTTATACCAGTCCCCTTTCCCGGGCCCGGATATGTGCCGAAATGGTGGCCGCGCAGCACGACCTGGCGGTAACTCCTTTACCCGGTCTCATTGAAATTTGCCATGGGGAATGGGAAGGAATGCTGCTTTCCGAGGTGGAGGTGCGCTACGCCGATTTAATCAGGCAGTGGCGCACCTTTCCCTACACGGTGCGGATGCCAAAAGGCGAATCCCTGGCCGAGGTGGAGGAGCGGTCCTGGGCGGCACTGGAGTTCATGGCTGCGGCGCATCCCGGGGAGATCAGCCTGGCCGTGACCCACGATACGCCCATCCGCACCATCCTGCGGCGCATCCTCAACCTGGACCAGGCGGTCTTCTGGCAGATTAAACTGGACAATACGGGCATCAATGTCCTTGGTTGCCGCCAGGGCCGCTGGCGGGTGATTGCCGTTAACGACACCTGCCACCTGGGGGGGTGGCTGAAGGCCGGGGAGCAGCTGGCTTTGTAAGCTTATTCAAAAATCCCTAAGAACTGAAATGAGATTAAAGGCAAAAAAGGGAAATACTATCAGTGTAGAGCTCGTTTGGGGGTAAAAGCTGATGCTGGATTTAAAATTTGTGCGGAGTAACCCGGAACTGGTCAAGGAGGCGCTGGAAAAGCGCGGTGCCGGTTTGAGCCTGGAGCCTTTTCTGGAACTGGAGCGAAAGCGCCGGGAAAAGCTGGTAGTAGTGGAGCAGCTAAAAAACAAGCGCAATGTGGTCTCCGAGGAAATCGGACAGCGCAAAAAGGCCGGGGAAGATGCGGCGGAAATGGTGCAGGAAATGCGCCAGGTATCCGCGCGCATTAAAGAGCTGGACGAGGAAATCCGGGACCTGGAGGAACAGATTCAGGTTACGTTACTGAATATCCCCAATATCCCCCACGAGAGCGTGCCGGTGGGCAAGGATGCGGCGGACAACGTGGAAATGCGCCGCTGGGGTGAACCCCGCCCGTTTGACTTTCCCCCCAGGGCCCACTGGGAACTGGGGGAGGCCCTGGACATCATTGATTTTGAACGGGGAGCGAAAGTGGCCGGCGCCCGCTTTTCCTTCTACAAGGGGGCCGGCGCCCAGCTGGAGCGGGCGGTCATTAACTTCATGCTGGACCTGCATACCAGGGAACACGGCTACATAGAGGTCTTCCCGCCCTTCATCGTCAACGGCGACAGCATGGTTGGTACGGGCCAGCTGCCCAAGTTTGCCGAGGACATGTTCAAGCTGGAAGGAAAGAACTTTTACCTGATCCCCACCGCCGAAGTGCCGGTAACCAACCTTTACCGGGAGGAAATTCTCCCCGGCGAGCGCCTGCCCATTTATCACTGCGCCTACAGCGCCTGTTTCCGGGCCGAGGCCGGGGCGGCGGGCCGGGACACCCGGGGTTTGATCCGGCAGCACCAGTTCAACAAGGTGGAGCTGGTGAAGTTTACCCGCCCGGAAGATTCCTACGCGGAGCTGGAAAAACTTACCGCTGATGCCGAGCGGGTGCTGCAGCTTTTGGGCCTGCCCTACCGGGTGGTCTGCCTGTGCACCGGCGACCTGGGCTTTGCGGCGGCCAAGACGTACGACCTGGAGGTGTGGCTACCCAGCTACCAGGATTACAAGGAGATTTCCTCCTGCAGCAACTTTGAGGACTTCCAGGCCCGGCGGGCCAATATCCGGTTCAAGGATGGGCGGGGCAAACCCCGGTTCGTGCACACTTTAAACGGCTCGGGCCTGGCGGTGGGCCGGACGGTGGCCGCCATCCTGGAAAACTACCAGCAGTCCGACGGCAGTGTGGTCATTCCGGAAGCGCTGGTGCCCTACATGGGCGGGTTGACCAGGATCACACCGTAATAATGTGCGGAAAATAGAACTGGACGGTTTCGATTTTAGAGGAAGAATGCCTTTCCAGGCACGAATTTTCCAGACCGCCCCCCTGAATTGAAATTCGCTGAAATTGTAAGGAGGAAGAATTAATTGTCCAACCTTAGGGGGGCAGTCCGCAGGTGGATGAGGAGCCCCGGGATAACCCGGGGGCATTTTCTTTGCAAATAATACTCGATGGAACCAGATTCCAATCTGCAGTTGCGGAGCTACAGTCCTAAAGTGGCTATTTTTTCGGGAAGCACCGTTTCGATAGTGGGAAAATCTTTGACGTTTGAGGTAACCACCTTCAGGTTCCTCAACTCGGCCGTCGCCGCGATCAGGCAGTCGGCCATTCCCAGGGTCCTGCCTTTCGCGGCCTGATCCCGCCGGATTTCGGCGGCGCGCCCGGCAACTCTGCGGTCCACGGGAAGCATTTCCCACGCTTCCAACAGCTTTTCGACGGCGGCTCTTGCTTTTTCAGTACGAGCTCCGTACAGGAGTTCGTGGTAGACGATAACGCTGGTGGCCGCTGAACCGGACGCCACCACCTGTTCCAGCCAGGCGCTCGCATCGGGGGACAGCCTGCCGGTCAGGTGGTCGATCAAGACACAGGTGTCTATCAGGTAGCCCATGCCGGGGGCTCACCATCCTCACCGCGCACCTTCCGGACCCAATCCGCCCCCGGAACTTCCGCCCACTCCGGTGCGTCCCCCGACCCGAGAATTCCCCGGGTTTCCCGCAACCCCCTGAGCCGTATTTCGCGGGCCACTTTTTCCGCGACCGCCTGGACGATGAATTCGTTGCGGCTCATGCCGAGAAGTTTCAAGAGTTGTTCCATTTGCGTGACGATGCTTTTTGGTAACCTGATATGCACCATACGGGTGTTATCCATTTTGTAACACCTCTTGTTATATAATCATGATATAATCATGTTATCATAACGTGGAGAAAAGGTCAATTCAAGAGCGAGGCGAGTCCGTGTCAAGATCTAGTAGGTATCTCTACAAAAAATTTTCCCGTTATGAGACCTCACCG
>DYEX01000165.1 GCA_020725525.1 Desulfovirgula sp. | reverse complement strand
GACTCTCCCTTTTGCGCTGCCGGGAACGCGCCGGGCCGGCCGCTCCGTTACTGGAACCAGACGGGCTACTGGCGTGCCGGCTTTTGCAATTACAACTTCCTCGCCCTCTTTTACCCGCGCTAAAAGCCTGGAAAAATGGTTTTTTGCCTCGTGAATATTCACCTGAACAGGCATCCGGATTCACCCCCGTTAACGATAGTATAGACTAAGTTATAGACTAAGTTATAGACTAAGTCAACCTGTCAGGCATACTGGGTGTTGAGCGGGTTACCCCGCCAGCGCGTGAACGAGATGAAACTGGAACTGGAACAGCATCTGCGGGAGGCGCTTGCCGGCGGAAAAACAGTCGAAGTCGTGGTGGGCGCAGATGTAAACGCCTTTGCTGCCGCCTGGATGAAAGAGGTACGCACATCAAGCAGGCACTGTTGCCGGAAAACGCAGCCCGGACCGGGGTATCCACCATCAGGAGACGCATCATCAACATACCGGCTAACATTGTGAGTAGCGGCCGATACCGGCATATCAGGCTGGCACCCAATCGCTGGTTGGAACAGATTATCTGCTTCGCAAAGGGCCAAACTGAGAGAGTTCATCGGAGTCAAAGCCTGGATCAATGTATTGCAGCCTTGACCGGGTACGGAGACGTCCTGCCGTAGATAGGTGAAATGCCGTGCCTACCGGGGTAATCCGGTCGACATTGCCGGCAAAAAGCTCAAGGAGATCCTCCCCCGGCTTAAAGGGGAGGTAATCGACGTTGAGGTGGAGGTCTCCATCAAAGGCAAAGTCAAGAAAACCGGGAAAGACGGGGCGTTCGAGATCTATCGTCCCACGTACGGCACACCGAAGGTTAAAGAAACCTTCCGCCTGGTGGGAGTGCTCGATGAGGAAAGCAAGACGTATCATTTCTACCTCACCAACATTACGCCGGAACAGCTTTCAGCAGAGGATGTGGCGCTCCTTTACCGGGCGCGCTGGAGCATCGAACTGGTTTTCAAGGAACTAAAGCGTCTCTACCAGTTGGATGTGATCTCCAGTGAGGCGCCTGCCGTAGCAGAATCTCTGGTTCTGGTGGCCATGCTGACCCTGGTTGTAAGCCACCGGCTGCTTAACCACAT
>DYEX01000025.1 GCA_020725525.1 Desulfovirgula sp. | reverse complement strand
TTCACCGAGGAACAACTCTGGAACCTGGCCCTGAAGGAGGCTTTCGACAAAAACCCCGATAGGGACCGGCTTGATGATGTCTGGAACTACTGAATTCATGATCTATCCAATGTTTGAGGCCCTAACCGAATGCACATGCTCTTCCCCTGGGATGACTGACCACGTGTCGCGGTCCGATTCCTCGGCTTCTTGGCTCGGTCGGGGAATCGGGCCGACGGCGTCCAGTTTTGCCAGTAGGAATGAACGGGTCAGAGGCCGAGATCTTTGATCGTCTTTCGGGCCTCGGAGGCTTTGATTTCCTTCATCTGGTCGAGCAAGATCTTCTTCTTGATCAGATATCGCGGAACGGCCACCGGAACGGTCGCCCGTAGATTGTAGGCCATGCTGGGCAGCCACCACAGGTCGATCTTGCGCTGGGGCTCGAGCACGCGATTGAGCAGAATCACCAGGTTGTTGGTGCAGTTGTTGGTGACGGTATGGTAGAACTCGCCTTGGCGGTTGACACAGGCCAATTTGATGGTTTCTTCGAGCAATTGAGCTTTCTGCTGCTGGGACAGGTTCACTGGATACAATACCAGACGATCGTTGCGATAGACGATTTCATCCATGTAGTCTTCAAAACTGGTGAGGATCCAGGAAATGCCGAACGCATCCTTGAGACCTTCGGTGAGGGAATAGCTCTGATCCTTCCGCTGCCAGGCCTCTATGCTCAAAATGAGGCCGTTGGATGATTCCCCCTTGGTGGTGGTGAGAGCGCCGTCCTCGAGCGTGAAGATGAATAGGGAGTGGGCGGCGATCCATTCGGGGGGGAAGGGCTTGAGGGTGAAATAGACATTCTTGACCTTGGCGGGCTGGAGCATGGCGATCCGATACTCGTGCTCTTCGAGACCTCGAGGAAAATCGCCCGGTTTCATTCGCCAGCGGAGGTTGCCGAATGTCATTACTCCGTTGCGATTCGAGACCAATCGAGGGGGACGTTGATGCCCCTTGTAGGGGGGCAAAACGACCTTTTGTCGATCGGGGGAAACGATCTTGATCGATTTGACGGTCAATACGCCCAGCTCGTCGGCCTGTCGCACCGAACCATGGATCTCGACCGTTTTTCCATCGTATTTGGCGGCTTCGACGAACGGCAGATTCTCGAGCTGGAACACCCGTCCATCGTTCGTGGTCAGCTTGGCCTTGGCCGATCGAACGGTGACCAGCCCTTCGAGGCGGTAGTTCACCTGCGCTTCCAGGCAGGTCGCCATGCCGAAGGCGAGGAGGGCCAGGATCCCAAAGAGGTATGCTGGACGGCTAGGAGACATGATCTTCCTCCTGTTGACAAGATGAATTCATTATATCACAGGGAGCCCCCGGTGCATCGGAATGTCATCAGCGGTCGAAATCTGACCCACCCAACGGTTTTGGGCTGACCCAGGGGAAATTGCGTGTTTCCTGGGTTTCCGGGTGACCGCTGTGCCCTGCCGGGTGGTCCAATGGGGAGGGGCCATCGAGGGTCGGCCG
>DYEX01000164.1 GCA_020725525.1 Desulfovirgula sp. | reverse complement strand
GCCGTCATCCAGCCCAAAACGCAGACGGAGCACTTTTTGCTCCCGGTCGGTAAGGGTTTTTAGAACCTCCTCCAGTTGTTCCCGCAAAAGGGTATAAGAGGCCTCTTCCGCTGGTGCACGGGCATCCTGATCCTCGATAAAATCCCCCAGGTGAGAATCCTCTTCTTCCCCGATGGGCGTTTCGAGGGAAACGGGCTCCTGGGCTATTTTCATGATCTCCCGCACCTTTTCCTCGGAGATGCCCATCTCCCTGGCAATTTCCTCCGGGGTTGGTTCCCGGCCCAGTTCCTGCAAAAGCTGGCGGGAAACCCGGATCAGCTTGTTGATGGTTTCCACCATGTGCACAGGAATCCGGATGGTCCTGGCCTGATCGGCAATGGCACGGGTGATGGCCTGACGAATCCACCAGGTGGCATAGGTGCTGAACTTGTATCCTTTGCGGTAGTCAAATTTTTCTACCGCCTTGATCAGTCCCAGGTTACCTTCCTGAATCAGGTCCAGAAAGAGCATCCCCCGGCCCACATAACGTTTGGCTATGCTGACCACCAACCGCAGGTTGGCTTCCGCCAAACGCCGTTTTGCCTCCTCATCTCCCTGCTCCATGCGCTTGGCCAATTCTATTTCTTCCTCCGGAGTCAACAGGGGAATCCGCCCGATTTCCTTCAAATACATCCGTACGGGATCGTCGATGGCGACCCCTTCGGGAATGGACAGATCCACATCTTCCGCCGAAGGTTCGATAACGGGGTCATCTATAGGTTCCAGGTCCGGAACTTCCGGGACCACCTCGATACCCATGCCGGCTAACTTTTCATAAATATCATCGATTTGCTCCGGCGTCAAATCTACCCCCTGGAGACTATCCATGATCTCGCTGTAAGTAAGTACGCCCCGTTTTTTACCCTTTTCGATTAATTCCCTGACACAATCAAGCTTGCTTAGTTCGTCCCCCAATTTGCTCATTCCCCCTTTCCAACAAGGGTTTAGCGGGTGTGTAAAAGATCCTGCAGGTCACTTAAAATCCGGACGATGCGCCCCCGATCGCCAACCCTTTCAGCTTCAGCCAGTTCCTGCACCAGTTTTTCCCTTTGTTCCTGTACATTATTTCTCTTGATGGTATAGACAAGATCAGGAATTATTTTAACCGGGTCCTCCCCGGGTACTTTTTCCATGAGTAGACGGCTCAATAAATACTGCCCTTCTTCATCTAATTCATGCATCCACGCAGCCGGGTCAACCCGAACCGCTTCCTCATTACGGCAGATAAACTGGTAAATTTGGCGCAATCCCGGATCCCGGGGGAAGGACTCACCCAGTTCCCGGCGGACCTCCGTCAAATACCCGGGATACTGCAACAAAAGTTTGACCACCATGAATTCTGCTTTACTTCGGGCGTCTTCTATTATATTATGCTTTTTTTTAGCAATTTTATCCGGATTTGGCCATTTTTTTCCCGCGTTTTTATTAAATCGTTGCAAAGCATCTTTTACCGCTTCCCAGCTCAAACTCAAACGGGCGGCCACCCGTTTAATACCCTCTTCCCGTTCCACTTCCCCGGACATGGCGGCCAGGTTTGGTAGCACCTGGGCCAACAGCGTAGCGGTGTCACCGCCTTTTTCCGCAGCCCGGCTGAGCTTATAGTCCAGCAGGGAGGTCGCCGTCTCGACCAGTTGCTGCCACTTTTCCTTCCCGTGTTGCCTGATATACTCGTCCGGGTCTTTTCCCTCGGGAATGGTAACCACCCTGACACGAAATCCAAGCTGTTGCAAGAGATCCAGACCCCGGATAGTGGCAGCAACTCCTGCGGCATCAGTATCATAAGCAATGACCACATCTTTAGTGTAACGGGACAAAAGAGAACCCTGCTCTGCAGTGAGGCTGGTTCCCAGGGAAGCCACCGCATTATGGATCCCATGCTGGTGGGCAGTAATCACATCCATATAGCCTTCCATAATGATGGCATAGCCTTTTTCCCGGATGGCCGCCCGGGCCAGATGCAGGCCGAAAAGTAACTGCCTCTTATTAAATACCATGGTTTCCGGGGTATTCAGATACTTGGGGTGGCTGTCATCCAGTACCCGGCCTCCGAAACCCACCACCCGTCCCTGAGCATTGCAAATGGGAAAGATCAGGCGGTTTCTAAACCGGTCGTATGGTTTCCCCCGCTCCCCCATTACCAGAAGACCCAGCTCTACTGCCTGGCGGTATGAGCAATTCCGGGAGGCGAGAAATTGTAGAAGGGTATCCCAGCCGGGAGGAGCATAACCCAGCTGAAAAATCCCCTGGGTATGCCGGGACACACCCCGCTTTTCCAGATAATTGCGGGCCTCACGTGCTTCCGGCCGGTGGGTAAGAAAATGGTGATAAAAATCCCGCACCATCGCGTTAATTTCCCAGGCCTGTTCCTCCAACCATGCCCGCGACCCCTCCCGGGGCCCGCTAAAGCGCGGTACCACTATTCCCGCCCGGTCGGCCAGCCTGCGCACCGCCTCTGGAAAAGTCAGGTTTTCATAAAGCATTAAGAACCGGAAAACATTACCGCCTGCTCCGCAGCCAAAGCAATAAAAAATTTGCTTTTCGGGACTAACGGTAAAGGACGGGTCCCTCTCCTGGTGAAAGGGACAACTGCCAACGTAGTTTTTCCCTTTCTTCTCCAGGCGGACATACTCACCGATTAGCTGAACAATATCGGTTGCCAGGCGAACGGATTCCACCACATCGGCAGGGATCAGGCCACCCATGGGAATCACCCTTCCAGTTGGGTTTGTTCCTTTCGAAACCTATCCCAGGGGGGGACACATCCCTCTGTGAATGAGGTATTCGCTATCACTATAGATTTTCCTCCCCACACCTTCGACAATTTTTCTGTCCTTCTGCCGTCAATCCTATGGAATGGAAAAGGCTCGAGGAATAAAGAGGCGGTGAAATTGGGCAATGGCAAAATGATCGGTCATACCCGCAATGTAATCGCAAACCACCCTTTCCACCCCCACTTCATCAACCCTCTTTAGTTGCTCCGGCGGTAACATTTCCGGATATTTGGTGAAGTAAGTGTAGAGGAACTGGACCACGTTTTTCGCTTTGGATTCCTCCCTTTTAGCCTCCGAACCAATATACACATGAGCAAAAAGAAAAGAACGCAACTCATCGGTAGCCTGCTGGACTTCTGTGCTCATGGAGATCACCGGTTTTTCCCAGCTGTTATTAATCAGGTCCAGAACCATAGTATTAATGCGTTCCCGGTGAGTACGTCCAAGAACTTCCAGGCAGGCTCCGGGCAGATCCTCCAGAGTGAGAATGCCGCCCCGGATGGCATCATCAATATCATGGTTAATATAGGCCACGCGGTCACAAATTTTTACCACCTGGCCCTCCAGGGTCAGTGGTCGCACCGGACCGGTGTGGTTTAAAATGCCGTCCCGGACCTCCCGGGTAAGGTTAAGGCCCCTTCCTCCTTCCAGCTCATCCACTATCCGCAAACTCTGCTCATTATGACGAAACCCGGAAGGAAAAACTTCATTTAAAGCTTCTTCCCCAATATGGCCAAAGGGAGTATGCCCCAGGTCATGGCCCAGGGCAATGGCCTCAGTGAGATCTTCGTTAAGACGCAGGGCTTTGGCCACCGTACGGGCAATTTGAGCTACTTCGAGGGTATGGGTCAACCGGGTACGGTAGTGATCCCCTTCGGGAATGATAAAAACCTGGGTTTTGCCCTTTAACCGGCGAAAACTCTTGGAATGAATGATCCGGTCCCGGTCCCGTTGAAAAGCCGTACGCACCTGGCAGGGTTCCTCGGGGTACAGGCGACCGGCACTGGATGAACTACAACAGGCATAGGGAGATAGTTGCTGTTCCTCCAATCTTTCCGTGCGTTCCCGAATGTTCACCTTTCATCCCCCCGATGAAAAACCCCCGGAGCCACGGGGCAAAAACCGGGGGCATGAAGTTTCTACCTGCCCGTCACCCGGGACCTGTCACGCAGCCCCCGGGTAGCCAGGGCTACTTCCACTACCCGCCGGGCCAGTATCCGGGCCCGCTGCAATCCCAGGGCATCTTCAATGGCGGGATCCTGCGCACAGGCCCCCTGGTGCCCCACATCATCCTGCAGGTATCCATCCCCCACCACGGTCATTCCCTGACAAAGCATCATGTCATGCATTGCCCGCAATGCCGTTTCCTGGCCGCCAAAACGGGCACCCCCTACGGTCAATGCCCCTCCGACTACATTTAAGAGAGCCTTTTCCCGGCGCAAGATACGGGTCCGGTCCCAAAAAGACTTCAGGTGCGATGATACGGTACTGAAATATACCGGACTGCCCAGGATCAGGCCGTCTGCCTGGCGCATTAAGTTAAAAATCTCCTCTAAACGGGTTCCGGCAAAACATTTCCCGGAACAGGGATCGGAGCATACCGTACAATAAGGTACCTTTAATTCCGCCAGAACCTCGGACACCTGACAAAAAATAAAACTTGCCCCAGCTGTTTCCACCACTTCCCGGGTAGCCAGCAGCATCTGGGCAGTACTGCCTGCCCGGCGGGGACTGCCGTTAATAGCCAGAACGAGCATAAACATACCCTCTCTTTAAGGACTTAAGCTATACTATTACACGGGAAAAACAAATTTCCTTCCTTGAGATTTTTAAAAAATTATGCCTTTCTAAACGAATTTAGACCTTTAACGGGCTTTCCAGACTGATACGGGCCAGCAAGGTATAGATTGGTCCGGAACGGGTGAGTTCGCTTTGCATCAGGTCTACCGATGACACAGGTACTGTCCCAAGGCCGGTGGAGGCATCACCCAACTGCTGCACCCGTAACATCAGTTTCTCTACACCCCGGGGGGAACGGATCCGGGCCAGTGTTAAGTGAGGAGAAAAGGGCCGCTCTGGTAAAGGAAACCCCAAAGGCTCCATGGCCTCCCCAATCAGCCGGTAGATTTCCAGCAACTCGTTCCCGCCGCCGGCGACACCGGCCCAGAGAACCCGGGGACGCCGGGGGTCGGGAAACACGCCCAGGCCACCCAGTTGCAGAGGAAAAGCCTTTTGGGTAAGCAGAGCTTTTCTGGCCGCGCTAATCAGGGCATCTATACGGGAAACCTCCACTTCACCAAGAAACTGCACGGTTAAATGCAAATTTTCCTTTTCCACCCACCTGGCATCCGCTCCGGCCCCCTGCAACAGCGTTTGTATTCTCCAAAGGCGCTCTTTAATTTCTTCAGGAAGGTTAATGGCCCAGAACAGCCGCATGGTTTTAGGCATTCCTCCACCCCTTTTACTCTTTATACTCACCGAGAATACGCATAAAGGCTTCGACAACCCGGGGATCAAACTGGCCCCCGGCATGTCGTTTCAATTCATCGATGGCCACCGGCACCGGCAATGCCTTGCGATAGCTGCGATCCGAGGTCATGGCATCAAAGGCATCGGCCACGGCCAGAATGCGGCTGAGCAGGGGAATTTCTTCACCCCGCAACCCCTGCGGGTAACCCCGGCCATCATAACGTTCATGGTGGGCCAGCACTACCGGAACCACATGTTCCAGCCAGCTGATATGGGATAAAATAGCCGCCCCCTTTTCCGGGTGAGAAGTAATTTGTTTGAATTCCTGCGCCGTGAGGGCCCCCGGCTTGTTGAGAATATTTTCCGGCACGCCGATTTTGCCCACATCATGCACTATGCCACAAATGTATGCCAGATCCACATCCTTTTCACTCAGGCCCAGGGCTTCCGCAATCAGGCGGGCGTATTCGGCCACCTTTTCACTGTGCCCCATGGTGTATTGATCCCGGGCACCAATGGCTTCGGCAAAGGCGTAGATGGTTTCGAACTGTTCGGAGACAGTGGTCAGTCGATTCATTACCGTTTCTTTTAACAACCGCCGATCCCGGAGGAAGTTGTGATAGATGGCACAGGCCCCCAGCACCCCTCCATCCTGGTTCCGCAGGATAGAAGTATCAACCAGAAAAACTTTCGGCACAATATATAACGCGGTTTTTATTTCTTCCAGACGCAAAGAAAACTCGCGGCCTGTTTCCAGCGTTTCAATTAAAGCGCTGGAATATCTGCCCCTGTGGTCAAATTTTTTCCCCTGGTAAAGGCTTTCAGTCAAGGGGCGGGAAATAACCTCTTCTTTTTTAACCCCCAGTTCCCTTTCGGAAGCGCTGTTGAGATAAATCAGGATTCCCCCGGTATCAACAACCAGCACCGGACAGGGCAAAGCTTTCAAAATCAGCTGGTCTAGCGATGCGGTTTCACCATCCATATCAGGTCCCCTTTCCCTTGAACGATAACCGTTATAATCATTCTCTTTTTGTCGGCTTTTTCCTGTAAACAAGTCTTAAAATTATAAGCCCTCCCCGTGCGTGGGGAGGGCCTTATCCTTTTAACCATTTTTTACCCTGGCCTGGGCAGCGGCCAGGCGGGCAATGGGGACCCGGAAGGGGGAACAGCTGACATAGTTCAACCCGATGCGGTGGCAAAACTCAATGGAACTGGGCTCGCCGCCGTGCTCGCCGCAAATACCGATGACCAGATCGGGTTTGGTCTGGCGGCCCAACTCCACGCACATTTTCATCAATTTGCCCACGCCGGCCTGGTCCAGAACGATGAAGGGGTTTTCCGGCAGGATCTTCTTCTCCACATACTCGTGCAGGAACTTGCCCTCGGCATCATCCCGGGAAAAACCAAAGGTTGTCTGGGTCAGGTCATTGGTCCCAAAGGAGAAGAAATCGGCTTCCCGGGCAATTTCATCGGCTAAAAGGGCGGCCCGGGGTATCTCAATCATCGTACCCACACTATACTCAAATTTTACACCAGTTTCCTGCATTACCTGCTCAGCTACTTCGTCAACCAGCTGGCGAAGGAAGGCCAATTCCCTGACTTCACCCACGAGGGGAATTTCCACTTCCGGGAACACCCGTCTCCCTTCCTGCACCAGTTGGGCCGTAGCTTGAAAGATGGCCCGGGCCTGCATGGCATAAACTTCCGGGAAGGTTATGCCCAGACGGCAACCCCGGTGACCGAGCATGGGGTTGAATTCCGCCAGCACCCTTACCTTTTTCAGCAGCTCCTCTTTCTTCCGCAGTTCTTCTTCATCGCCACCGGTGAGGCGCAGGCGGGCAATCTCCACAGCCAGTTCTTCCGCGTTGGGCAAAAATTCATGTAAAGGAGGATCCAGCAGGCGGATGGTGACCGGCAAACCCTCCATGGCCTTTAAAATGCCGTAGAAGTCCCCCTGCTGCATGGGCAAAAGCTTATCCAGGGCGGCCTGGCGTTCCTGGGGGGAGGTGGCCAGGATCATCTCCTGCACTATGGGCAGCCGATCCGGGGCCATAAACATGTGCTCCGTACGGGTCAGGCCGATACCTTCGGCACCAAAGGCCCGGGCTTTAGCCGCATCCTCCGGAGTATCGGCATTGGCCCGTACGCCCAGAGTGCGGATCTCATCGGCCCATTTTAGTAACTCAAGAAACTCCGGGGAAAGTTCAGGATCGATCAGCGGTACCTCCCCGAGAATGACCTGACCGGTGGATCCATCAATGGAAATGACATCTCCCTTTCTGATCACCATGTCCTGAACGCGAAACTCACCGGCCTCGTAATCAATGCGGATAACCTCACAGCCGCAAACACAGGGCTTGCCCATCCCGCGGGCCACTACGGCCGCATGGCTGGTCATCCCTCCCCGGGAAGTGAGCACCCCCTGGGCGGCAACGATACCGTGAATGTCATCGGGAGTGGTTTCCGTACGCACCAGAATGATTCTTTCACCCTGATTACCCAGCATTTCGGCCTCATCGGCATCAAAAACAACTTTACCGCTGGCCGCACCGGGTGAGGCAGGCAGACCCTTAGCAATAACTTTGATGCTGGCCCGGGGATCAATACGCCGGTGTAACAGTTGATCCAGCTGGGCGGGTTCCACCCGCAGGATGGCTTCTTCCTTGCTGATCAACCCCTCATGGACCATATCCACGGCAATTTTTACCGCCGCCTGGGCGGTGCGCTTACCGGTGCGAGTCTGCAAAATGTACAGTTTATCCCGTTCAATGGTAAACTCAATATCCTGCATGTTCCGGTAATGTTTCTCCAGGCGTTCACAAATGGAAGCAAACTGGGCGTACACATCCGGCATTTCTTCTTTTAAGTCGGAAATTGGCCGCGGTGTCCGGATGCCCGCCACCACGTCTTCGCCCTGGGCATTGATCAAATATTCCCCGTAGAGCTCCCGGGCTCCGGTGGCCGGATCCCGGGTGAAGGCCACTCCGGTACCGCAATCATTCCCCAGGTTGCCAAAGACCATTACCTGCACATTAACGGCGGTACCAAGATCATCGGGAATTTTATTAATTTTACGGTAAACAATGGCCCGGTCGTTATTCCAGGAGTTAAATACGGCATGGATGGCCATGAAAAGCTGCTCCATGGGATTCTGAGGGAAAAGTCGGCCGGTTTCCCGCTCGATTAAGGCCTTGTACTCCATGGCAACCTGTTCCAGGTCATCGGCCGGCAATTCCTGGTCGATGGTTACTCCCCGCCGCTCCTTATACTTTTCCAGAATCCGTTCGAATTTGGCGTGTTCAATGCCCAGCACCACATCACCAAACATATTCAGGAAACGGCGGTAGCAGTCGAAGGCAAAACGACGGCCGGCAGCCCGCGCCAGACCTTCCACTGTTTGATCGTTTAACCCCAGGTTGAGCACCGTATCCATCATTCCGGGCATGGAAACAGGTGCACCGGACCGCACACTGACCAGCAAGGGATTGGCGGGATCGCCAAACCGCTTGCCCGTTTTTTCCTCCAGGACACGCATCTTTTCCCGCACCTGTTCCTCCATGCCGGGAGGGAACCGCCGGTCATTAACGTAAAACTCCTTGCAGGCCTCAGTGGTAATAATTATACCGGGCGGGACAGGCAGGCCGATGTTGGTCATCTCCGCCAAATTTGCCCCTTTACCGCCGAGAAGACTCTTCATGTCTGCCCGGCCCTCTTCAAACAAGTAGACATACTTTTTACTTGACATGCCTTTCCCCCCTGTAATAGATTTCCAGCACGCGGCTGGCCGTTTCCTCTACAGCCTTGTTGGTGACGTCAATGACAGGACATTTGACCTCACGCATAATTTGTTCCGCATACTCCAGTTCCTGGAGAATGCGTTCCATGCTGGCGTAATTGGCCTTTGAGGTCAACCCCAGGGCCTTCAAGCGTTCCCGCCGGATTTGATTCAGCTGCTGGGGCTGAATGGTCAAGCCAACCACCCGGTGGGGCGGTAGTTTAAAAATTTCTTCGGGTGGCGCCACCTCCGGCACCAGGGGAACGTTAGCAGCCTTGATGGCCTTGTGGGCCAGGTACATGCACAGGGGCGTTTTGGAAGTGCGGCTGACACCAATCACCACCACGTCGGCCCGCAAAATGCCCCGGGGATCCTTGCCGTCATCGTATTTCACGGCAAACTCCACTGCTTCCACCTTGCGGAAATAATCCTCATCGATGCGGCGCACCAGACCGGGCTCCAGTTTGGGCCTTTTGCCCCCCACCCGGGTCAGGGCATCCAGCATGGGAGTCAGTATGTCCACGGTAGGAATATTGTATTTGCGCGCTTCCCTTTCCAAAGCCTCCCGTAACTCCGGGACGACCAGGGTGTAGGCAATGACACAGGGGCCAGTTCTGGCTTCCTGCACAATCTCTATAATCTCCTCCACATCATGAACAAAGGGCACCCGGTGGATATCTCCTACACCGGAGTTGAACTGGCTGGCCGCCGCCCGGGCCACCAGTTCCGCCGTTTCTCCAATGGAATCGGAGATAATATAAATCACCGGGTTTGTATTACTGGTCGTGGTAATGGCTAACTCCCCCTTAGTTTCCTTCTCCCAGCTCAACAAAGAGGCGAGTAATATTGGTCTTGCTCAGGCGACCGATCACTTCCAGATCCTTGTTTTTGTCGCCTTCCTCAACCGGGCGCACCACGGGCAGGGCATCCACCTCGTGGGTAATTAATTTCTTGGCCGCCACCCACACCGAATCATCAGGGCCCACGGTAATGACGTTGGGCATGCGGGTCATGACCACACCCACGGGTAATTTATGGATATCCTGTCCCCCCAGGGTGGTTTTCAGCAGATCCTTGCGCGAGATAACCCCTTCCAGAATCCCTCCCTCCCGGACCACAATCAGTGTCCCCACATCCTCAATGAACATGGTGACCACCGCATCGTAGACGGAACAATGCTCCGAAACCACCACGGGTACCGATTTTACTTCTCCAACCTTGATGCGGTGGAGCTTTTCGGCAATTACCTTGCCGGGAGTCTTACCGCTGTAATAATAGCCTACGCGTGGCCGGGCCTCTAAAAGTCCAGCCATGGTTAAAATAGCCATATCGGGACGCAGAGTGGCCCGGGTGAGGGAGAGGCGCTCGGCAATCTGCTCACCGGTAATGGGACCTTCCTTTTTGACAATCTCCAGAATGGCTTCCTGTCGTTTGGAAAGTTCCAATTTCATCGCCCCTTAAAAAGAGCAATTATGTTATACTAATTAACCTTCCTGTAGCGATATTATATATATTATATATTCGTTTTACATTCCCTTCTACACGGAAATCAAAAATTCATGTATACAATTTGTTCCCCGGTGCGGCAACCAGTTTGCTCAGATCGGCCACACCCAGGGCCAGGGTAGCTACCCCTTTTAACAGGCTGAGACGATTGTTCCGTATTCTTTCATCATCCACCATAACCATCACGGCATCAAAAAATTGATCTACCCCGGGCCGTAAAGAAGCCATGGCCGCCAGGGCTCCCCGGTAATCCCGGGTGACCAGACTTTTTTGAACCTCTTCCTGCACTTCTTTTAACTGCTGGTATAAAGCCATTTCTGCCGGATGAACGAGAGCAGCCGGATCCACCGTGGTTGAACCGTGCTTTCTGGATAAATTATGTGCCCGGGTAAATGCCGTCAGTACAGCTTCAAAATGGGGTTCGTCCCGGAAGGCCTCCACGGCCCGGACACGCTGCCAGGCACCGGTGAGATCATCAAAACCAGCCGCCAGTACCGCATCCACCGTGTCGTAGGACAATCCCCGGTCGGCAAAAATCCCTCTCAAGCGCTGGGCAAAGAAGTCCATCAGATGTGATAAAACCTGTTCTTTTCTAAGCTTCAGTTCCACCCGCCCCCGGTACTGCTCGTAAGCCTGCTCAATCACCCCCCGTAAGGAAACTACCAGTTGACCCTCCAGGCAAATATGACAAATACCCAACGCCTGCCGGCGTAAGCCGTAGGGATCCTGGGAACCGGTAGGCTCGATGCCAATGGCAAAACAACCCACCAGGGTGTCCATCTTATCGGCCAGACTCAATATCCGTCCCGGGGTACTAACCGGCAGTTCATCGCCGGAGAAACGGGGCAGGTAATGCTCGTAAATGGCCCGGGCCACTGCCGGGTCCTCTCCGGAAGCCAGGGCGTATTCCCGGCCCATAACACCCTGCAATTCGGGAAATTCGTAAACCATGTTTGTCACCAGGTCGGCCTTGGCCAGGTAGGCCGCCCGCAGCACCTGCGCTGTTTCCACTTCGTCGGCCGTCAGGACACGGGCCAGATACCGGGACAGGCCAATGAGGCGCTCCACTTTGTCGTATACCGTACCCAAACTCTCCTGCCAGACGACCTTTTTTAAGGCCTCGACCCGGTCAGCCAGGGGGGTGGCCAGATCTTCCTTCCAGAAGAAAGCAGCATCAGCCAGACGGGCCCGCAGTACCTTTTCATTCCCGGCCCGGACGGTATCCAGGTGCTCCTCATTGCCGTTGCTGATGGCAATAAAACGGGGCAGCAGTTTGCCTTCGGCATCCCGGACGGGAAAATAGCGCTGGTGCTCCCGCATGGGCGTAACCAGCACCTCAACGGGCAGTTGTAAAAAGCTTTCGTCAAAACTGCCGCAAAGGGCCACCGGATATTCCACCAGATTGGTTACTTCCGTCAGCAGTTCTTCATCGGGCTCCACCTGTCCTCCGACCCGGCCCGCCAGCTCCTGCACCTGGTTCCAGATCATTTGCCGGCGCCGGTCGGTATCCACCACTACCCGACCCCGCTCCATGACCTCGAAATATTTACCGGCATGGGGAATTTCCAGGGGGCCCTGGCTTAAAAAACGATGTCCGCAGGTAACCCGTCCGGACTTGAGACCGGCAAAGGAAAAATCAATCACCTGATCGCCGTAGAGGGCCACCAGCCAGCGAATGGGACGGGCAAAACGCACCTCCTGATCTCCCCAGCGCATGGGTTTGGGGAAATGCAAACCGGCAATTAAAGAAGGGCAGAGCTCAGCCAGTACTTCCGCTGCAGGCCGGCCCTCCTGACGCTTCACTGCAAAGACATATTCCACCGGCCCTACATTTTTCACCACTAACTGGGAAACATCCACCCCCTGGCTTTTCGCAAAACCCAGGGCCGCCCGGGTTGGCTCCCCAGCCGGATTGAAGGCCACTTTAACTGCCGGCCCTTTTACCTCCTGGATCAGGGATTCCTGCACACCGGCCAGGTCGCGGACATAAAGGGCCAGACGGCGGGGGGTGCCATAAGTTTTAATTTCACCAAAGGGCAGCCGGTTCTCCCGCAACAGGTTGGCGGCCAACTCCTTCAATTGTTCCAGGGCCGGGTTTAAAAAGCGGGCCGGCATTTCTTCCATACCAATTTCCAGTAAGAAATCCTGGGTATGCATGGTTGTCCTCCCTCGATTATTAGTTATTAGTGTTTTTAACGGTTATTTCTTTAAAAGGGGGTAACCCATTTCTTCCCGCTGTGCCACATAGGCCCCGGCACAGGCCCGGGCCAGGCTGCGTACCCGGTGAATGAAGGCAGTGCGTTCGGTAACGCTGATGGCACCCCGGGCATCCAGGAGGTTAAAGGTATGGGAGCATTTGAGCACATAATCGTAGGCCGGCAGGACCAGGCCCTTTTCTACTATGCGCCGGGCCTCCCTTTCGTACATATCAAATAGCTGAAAAAGCATCTCTGTATCTGCCTCTTCAAAATTGTAATGGGAGTGTTCCACCTCGCCCCGGTGGTGTACGTCCCCGTAAGTCAGGCCGTTGACCCATTCGATGTCAAAAACATTGTCCTTGCCCTGGATGAACATGGCCAGCCGTTCCAAACCGTAGGTAATCTCCGCCGAAACGGGGCGGCAGTCCAGGCCCCCGCACTGCTGGAAGTAGGTAAACTGGGTGATCTCCATGCCGTCCAGCCATACCTCCCAACCCAGGCCCCAGGCACCCAGGGTGGGTGATTCCCAGTTGTCCTCCACAAAGCGGATATCGTGCTCCCGGGGGTTAATCCCTATGGCCGCCAGGCTGTCCAGGTATACCTCCACCACATCATCGGGGGAGGGCTTCAGGATCACCTGGTACTGGTAGTAATGCTGCAGCCGGTTGGGATTCTCCCCGTAGCGGCCGTCAGTGGGCCGGCGGGAAGGCTCTACATAGGCCACCCGCCAGGGTTCCGGCCCTAAAACCCTGAGAAAAGTAGCCGGGTTCATGGTACCGGCCCCCTTTTCCACATCATAGGGCTGCTGGATAATACAGTTTTGATCGGCCCAGAAACGGTTTAAAGCCAGGATCAGGTCTTGAAAATTCATGTATACATTCCTCCCTGAACTAGAGAAAATAAGTAAACAAAATTAGAAGACCACCTTTAAAAACTTAAACCTCCCGCCCGGGCAAAATGCCAGGGACGGGAGGTACTTCCCGCGGTTCCACCCTGTTTGGCCGCCACAAAAGCGACCCCCTCGTTTGGTGCAGGCTTTACTCACCGCCGCCTGATAGGGCGGCTTTCCTCCTGCCGCTCGGGAACCCCCTTCACACGGGTTCGTTTTACCGGGCTTCCACCTCTTCCCGGCTCTCTGTGAAAACTCCCCCGGCTACTCTTTCCCTCATCGCCAGATATTCTGTTGGACAATGTTAATTTACCAAATTCGCGAGGTAAAGTCAATGGGGACGCCTTTTCCCGGCCCCGCATTCTGCCCCTGAAAGGCCCATACCGCGGCCGGTGTCCCTTCCACCGGGAAGGCCGGAATCTATCCGTGCCTCCCCTTACGTAGGGCCCGCCGGCTCTACATTTTGCTCATCCTGACCGGGGCGTTCAATTTCCAGGGTATAATTCCTGGCCATGGCCGTAACCGCACCCAGGGCCCCCAAAACAGCCAGCTGGCTGCTGGCCAGGGTCCCCACCAAACCCAATGCCCCCAGGGAAGCCGGCAATTCCAGCACCGTCCTTTCCCCCTGTTTAACCTTGATTTTAGTCTCCTGGCTCCGGTGAAAAAGATCCTTTAAATGCTCCAGTAATTCCTGCCCCCGATCCTGGATCTTTTCCGTAAAGTGCTTTCTCTCCTCCTCCAGATTAATGAGAGCCTGCACCACATCGCCCCCGGCTGCATCCAGGGCCTCCCTGGCCTCCTTATACCCCACGCCCAGGCGGGACCGGATTAGATCGATTTTTTCCAGTTCGCTGTTCATCTGGCCATCCTCCCTGATTCATTTCTTTAACCATATTTAACCCGGGAGCCCGGCCGTTTATACATGTTCCAACAGTTCCAGAAAACGCGTAGATTTCATGCGCCGGTCCAGATGGTACTCCATATGGCGGCGCAGCACTTCTCTCAACTCCTTCCTGGCCGCCTTTCCCACCTGCAGCTGGTCGAGCCTGCCTATCTCCCAGCGTAAAAGCAGCTTCAACAATTCCACCGTACCCCGGTGACAGAGCAGGCCACCCTCGTACCTTTCAGCACAGGTGCCACAAAGCACGCCCCCTGCCCCCGCATGGAAAATCACCTCACTGGCTCTAAGCGGTCCTTCGCAAAGGACACACTTTTCCAGGCAGGGCCGGTAACCCAGAACGGTCAGCAGCTTAATTTCAAAAGCCCGCATTAACAGCTCGCTGTCCCCATTTCCCAGGTTGCGCAGCGTTCCCAGTAGAAGCCCAAATATAGCCCCGCTTGGCTCTTCCTCGGCAGTCATACTGTCCACCAGTTCGGCCAGATACATGGCGTAGCCCAACTTATCCAGTCGATAACGCAGTTCAGGAAACATCTCCACCAGTTCGCATTGACTCACCGTATCCAGGCCACTACCCCGGCGAAGGAGGAAATCAGAATGGGCAAAGGGTTGTACGGCCCCCCGCTTACGGCTGGTAGGCTTACAGGCTCCGTAAGCCACCACCCGGATTTTCCCCCTTTCCCGGGAGAACAGCGTTAATAACTGGTCGGCCTCCTGGATGTTCATGGACTTCAGCACGACGGCCCTGACCTTATATAACTTCACCTGGGTCCACACCCCCGAGTATCTGGAAAGACAAAATTCGTGTGTACAATCCACACAATATAATGAAAGTCTTACCGTGGTTTACCATATATTTTACTGTATCACCTGCACCCTGACCAGGGTTCCCCAGCCACCCCGGGAGGTGAAAAATATTGGGTTTATTGTCCTACCTGTACAAAAAGTAAAAATTATGCTTGTGGCGGTCCTGGTAATGGCCTGTCTCTGGGTGGGGCTGAGATCAATAGCCAATGCCCGCCACCAGGCATCTATCAGTGCCCTTTCCTGGGCTCTGGCCGGCCGGGTGGTGGTCATAGATCCAGGACATGGGGGTGTGGATCCCGGAGTGGTGGGCCGAAACAACGTGCTGGAAAAGGATCTGGTCCTGGTTGTAGGACACAAGCTGGCCCTCTACTTACGCCAGGGCGGAGCCAGAGTAACCATGACCCGGGAAGGGGACCATGACCTGGCTGACCCGGAAATCACCGGATTATATAAACGTAAACGTCAGGACCTGGCCCGCCGGGTAGCCCTATCCAACAATTTGCAGGCCGATGCCATGGTCAGCATCCATATCAACAGCTTTCCCAATCCGTCCCAGTATGGGGCACAAACCTTCGCCAAACCAGACCAGGCCAGCCGGACCTTAGCGAAGACCATCCAGGATGAACTCAATCACCTTTTGAAAACCAACCACCGGGTACCTTTAAACGGGGATTATTATATCCTCCGCCACTCCCGGGTACCCACGGTGATCGTGGAAATTGGCTTTATCACTAACCCCAGGGAATACCGCCTATTACAGGACCCCCTTTATCAAAGTAGGGTGGCCTGGTGCCTCTATGCCGGAATTACCAGATACCTTGCTGAAGAGGGAAAAATTCCCCCGGTTCACCCCAAATAACCGGAAAATTATTATTCAATAAGGGGGTAAGGGCATGACAGCCAGCCGGATTACCAATCTTTGGAGTAAAGTCCATTACAACCCCAACCGCCCCGTCTCCCGGGTGGTAGTTGAATCCACCACCCCTTTTCAGTTCGATGCAAAAGAAAGTCCTTCAGGCATCACCCTCATCGCCCAGGGAGCCCGGGCCAATATGTATTGTGAAACAATTGAGGTTTATGACGGGTTAATTGAATGGATCAAAGTGGAAGAACATGCCGAAGGTGTAGTCTTTGATATCAAACTCAACCACCCTTCCCCCTGGCGGATATCCTGTGAACAGGGTATACCTCACCGGACAGTGATCAGCTTTGTCCGGGATCACCTTCTTACCCTTTTCGCTAAAAAAGTGATTTTTATTGACCCGGGCCACGGCGGTAATGATCCGGGAGGAAAAGGGCCGGTGGATCTGCTGGAGAAAGACGTTACCATGATCATGGCCACCGCCTTACAGGACCTGCTGAAACCCCTTACAGATCAGGTTTACCTGACCCGTACCCAGGACTATCCCCTCTCCCAGTGGATGCGCTGTAACCTGGCCGTAAAAATGAATGCCCATATTTTTATCAGCTTTCATACCCACCACAGCCATGATGCTGCCATCCAGGGCACCGCGGTAAAATATAACCCTGCCGCACCGGGATGTGCCAGCCTGGCCCGGTTCACCCTGGAAGAAATAGTACGGAAAATCAAACGACCTTCACGGGGAATAGAACCCGACCCCCAGTTGCGCCATTTGGGTTTAATCCCCGGCCTCACGGTAGAACCGGTGGCCATTTCTAACTGGGTAGAGGAAGGTCTTTTACGCAACCCCACCCTGTACAGAAAAATTGCCCAGGGAATCTTTAACGGCCTTTTGCGGTTTTGGGGGGAGAAAAAGGGGTAAACTAACAAAACCGAGTCTTTAACAATCCCGGTGATATACATGCATCGTTGTATTTTTCTCGCCGTCTTATGTTTCTTTTTGCTTCACCAGCCCACCGGCGCCCCGGCCCTGGTCAGAGAACACCAGTGCGACGGGAATGAACAGCCCGCGCTGACAACTCCTTTCCACCGGGGGCGAGACATCGCCAACCTGCAGCAATGCCTGTCTTCCCTGGGTTACTTTAGGGGACCGGTTAACGGCCTGTACGATGAATCCACCATAGAGGCCGTGGGACGTTTCCAGAAGGATCATGGCCTTCTACCCACCGGCGTGGTGGACGTGCCCACCTGGCAAACCATTAACCAGGCCATGTTGTCCAGGCCGGAACAGGGAGCAACCCCCTCCCCCGGGCATGATCTTTTTATCCTGGTTGATACCCGTTCCCTGACCATGATCGTTTTTTCCCGGGGACAATCCATCAGGCAGTATCCGGTAGCGCTAGGGAAGCCGGGTTCGGAAACCCCTCTTGGTCTCTGGCAAGTGATTGACAAATCCACTGAATATGTCCCCGGGATGGGGCCCCGCTGGATGGGATTGAACATCCCCAAGGGCACCTATGGCATCCACGGTACGGACAGCCCCTGGTCCATCGGGACTTTTGCCAGTGCCGGTTGTGTGCGTATGCATAATGCTCACGTGATGGAACTCTATGATTGGGTTTCCGAGGGCACGCCGGTACTGGTCCTGGGCAATCCCTTTTTGCCGCAGTATCCCGTACTCTACCAGGGA
Source organism: Desulfovirgula sp. (assembly GCA_020725525.1). GTDB lineage: Bacteria > Bacillota > Desulfotomaculia > Desulfotomaculales > Desulfovirgulaceae > Desulfofundulus. Next base: position 30,448 of record DYEX01000164.1, on the reverse strand, counting down.
AGCTGCGGCACAGCCGTGCAGGAAGTCCAGCGCACCCTGAAGCGGCTGGGTTATTATAACCAGAAGCCTGACGGCATCTTTGGCCCTCAGACGGCTGAAGCCGTGCTTATCTTTCGTAAAAAACACGACCTCGAAGAAAAACCCGTGGTGGATGAGGAGCTCTGGCGTTTGCTGGGATTTTAAGGAAGGCAGGTGAGGAATAATCGACCGGGTGCTTCTGATTACCGTTCTTACGGCAATTATTCATTTAACTGATACATTAGTTTACGCCGTGCGCCTTTCAGGGGTGACCACGCGTCGGCTGGCCACCGCCTTTTCCTTGTTTCAAATCATTTCCTTACTGGCCAGCACGGCCAACCTTATTCAGGCTCCCCTGTTATCTTCCGTGGTGGAAAATACCATCAATACCGGCCTGAAGCACGCTTCCGGTTCTCTGCTTGAGTCACCCTTATATCACCACCAGCTCACCCAGCTAAGCATGGATATACGCCTGGTTATTTTTTCCGCCACCGTCGGTACAGTGGTGGGAGTGCTGCTTACTCCGGCCTTTAATTATGTTTTTACCCGGGTGATTTTTCTCTTTGAAGAAGCTGGTTCTATTCCCCGCCTGATTGTAATCCTGCTTTCGCCGCACCTTCTGGTCAGGACCCTGCGCAAAAGACCCGGGTACCCCGGTGCCTTAAAAGCATCCTTACCGGGGCGCCCTCAAAACATCCCTTTAGCTTTTTTAATCGCCAATACCATGGTCATCGGCATCTGGACCACGGGGGTGTTATCGGCCCTGTATGCCGGTGCGCTGTTGCCCGAATACCGTTCAACGGCCAGCCTTCTTTCAGGCGTGGTGAACGGCATGGCCACCATTCTTTCGGCCATGATCGTAGACCCCACCGCCGCCATGATTACCGACCAGGCCCTGCGGGGAACCAGGGATCAAAGGGATGTCCGGCAAATGGTTTATTACCTGTGTTTAACCAGGGTGCTGGGGACTATTCTGGCCCAGGCCTTTTTTCTACCGGCCGCCTACCTAATCAAAGATGTGGCCCTGATCATTGCCGTTCCGGATCGTTAAAAAATGGAAGAGAGAAGGACAGGCACATAATTCACCCTCAGGTATAACCTGATATTAGCTCCTTAACCTGCCCGGGCAAATACCAGGAGCACGGCGGAAGGTGATGATGTGTATGCCCTGCTATACCATCCCCATTCGAACCCATGTAATTACCGAGCAGGATAACATCATCGAGCTGGCCAAATGTTACACCGAAGGGGTGGTGGAGCCGGGGGATATCATTGCCATTGCCGAAAGTGTGGTAGCCATTACCCAGAAAAGAGCCATCTTACCCGAGGAAGTTCAGCCGGGCTTATTGGCCCGCTTTCTGTGCCGCTTCCCGGGTAAACACGGCAGCCTGGCTACCCCACCGGCCATGGAACTGGCCCTCAGGGAAGCAGGTACCATTAGAATTCTCTTAGGCTGCGTGGCCGCAGCCATGGGACGGCTTATAGGCAAGCGCGGCTTTTTTTACCTGGTGGCCGGCCGGGAACTGGCTTTTATCGATGATATTGCCGGCACCATGTGGCCCTATGAAAGGCATATCATTCTCGGTCCCCATAAACCGGGTAAAATTGTAGCGGCCATCAAGGAAGCCACCGGTGCCGACGTGGTTATTGCTGACGTCAACGATATTAAATGTGTGGATATACTGGCTGCCACCAGCCCCGCCAGCGTCAAAATAGCTAAAGAAGCGCTGGTAGACAACCCCTTTGGCAATGATGACCAGCAAACACCCATTGTGGTTATTAAGGTTAAAAAGGAGGCGCAAGACAGAGCAGCCTGACCGATGATAGGAGGGAACACCTTGCTACCGACACCGACCAGATTTACCCTGGTGGCAGGAGCCGGTGAAGGGCAGACCCCGTTGAACGCCTTCGACCGGGCACTGCTGGAAGCCCGGGCAGGAAACGTAAACCTGATCCGGGTAAGCAGCATCCTGCCGCCTGGTGCCGAATATGTGGAGGAATTATCCCTGCCCCCGGGAGCACTGGTACCAGTAGCCTACGGTGCAACCACCTCCACCACCCCCGGAGACAGAATTGCCGCTGCCGTGGCCGTGGGCATCCCCGGGGAAGGTTTTGGCGTTATTATGGAGTATTCGGGGCACACTTCCCGCCAGGAAGCGGAAAGGATCATCCGGCAAATGGTGGAGGAAGCTTTTGCCACGCGCAGGCTGGAACTGAAAAAGTACATGGTCAAGTCCGTGGAACACCAGGTAATCAGGACCGGGGCAGTTTTTGCGGGCATACTGCTGTGGTACTGAACTGGCCGATTTATTTGAAAAACCGGTTTTTCGGCAAGAAAAACCGGCTTTTTGTATGTAAATACATGGAACAGCCGCTCTCCTACAATACTTTTAACGCCTTCAAAGAAAGATAATAATATAATTTCTCTTCCCCATTGCTAAAAGGGTCTTTTCCCAGAATCTCTTTGATGCGCTCAAGGCGGTATTTTACCGAATTGGGGTGAATATAGAGCTTTTCGGCGGTCTTGGAGATGTTTTCATTGCAATCCAGGTATACCTCCATGGTTTTGATTAACTCCGCCTTGTTGGCGGAATCGTAATCCAGTATTTTGGCCAGGCTTTCACGGCAGGATTCTTTCACTTCTTTATTGCCAAAGGATAAAAGCAAAGCATAAATACCCAGTTGCTGAAAGTCAAAAATGCCGTTGCCTCCCTTCACCCTGCGACCAATTTTTAATGCCTGTTCTGCTTCGCGGTAACTCTGGGCCAATCCGGTCAGCCTGTCACAGCATCGGCCAATTCCTATGGAAACAGTAATCTTGCCCAACAGCCTGTTCACTTCGGCAGTGATTTCCTGAGCCAGGTGAAAGAGCATTGATTTGATTACCTCTGCTTTAACTTCCCCGGCTATATGCGGCAAAACGATTACACCGTCGCTTTTAGGAATGACAATGCTTTTTTTACTCCGGGACATAGCAGAAACTTCCACGATTTTGCATAACAGGTTTTTCAGCTCCCGAAAAAGAACCTCCCCTTCTTCCAAATAGTAATCTTCAAACCGGTCAATAGCCACAACCATAACCGCCCGTTTCCCCTTTAGTTCAAAACCCAGGTTTTGAGCACGCTGTATAATGATCTCTTCGGAATCATAATGCCTGTTAAGCAGGTCTTCCCAGAACTCCATGTTTAACTTCTCTTCCGCTCTTTTGATTGCCCTTCGCTTCGATTCCTCCAAAGCAACTGCTGTGGCAGCATGAGTCAAGGCCACGGTTGATATATCGAACTCCTGATCCGTACTGCCGCCTGCTGGAGTAACCACATACCCGTATAGCTCCTGGCCGACTGCCACCCTGGTTAATAACAACTGCACATCAGGGATAGAGGTCGGCCTGTGGTATGTCCTGATTCCCAGGTTTCCTTCCTGAGGGAACCCATCATCAGCAGAAATGGATGAATGCAGTTGTTTTAAAACATCAAGGGCCTCTTTGCTAAAATCGCCAGCCGAAACTTTATTACTGCCTACCAGGGCCAAAACATTCAAAAAACTATCGGTAATCATAACCGGCTTGTTTGTTATTTTATGCAATGATACAGCTATTTTTTCAAAGCCTCCTCCGGTTAAAAGTATGTCCGTCAAATAAGTATTTATCTGCAGCGACTTTTCCAGCAACAGCTTTTGCTTATTAAGGATGGCGCCCATGACAACGGTAAATACGGTGCTGTAGGGAATACTTCTGGGCAGGACAAGGACGGGTAGATTCACTTCTTCCGCCAACTGGTAAGCCCGATCATCCATCATTACTTCCAGGTTATGGCCCGGGTGCACTGCCAGGGCGGCCACACCTGCTCTGCTCAAGTCCCTTATGAGATCATAAACCTGCTCCCGGGTTGGGAAAGCCCCAAGTGTAGTCAGGAAAAGCTCTCCCCCGCGTACCCAGTCCTGGTACCGGGTTACTTCCAGCACGCTTACTGTTTCAATGATCCTGGATAAACCGTTGCGCCCCGCTTTTAATATGGCACCGTGGCCTTTTAACAGCTCCAGGGCCTCGTTGACAGTTATACCCTTCATTTAATCTCACTCCTGTCCGCCTCTTATATTAATTCTTGATTTACAAGTCTAACCCCTCCCCATGGGATAGAAAAGCTAAAATAAAAGGGTGCGGCTTTGTGGCCACACCTCATATCTTTTAATTCTGCCTGCTCATTTCTTCCCGCAGTTTCTCTGTTTTCTCCCGGTCAACTTCTAGCGTCACCGGATCGATGATCACACCGTATTCCCTGGCTGCCGTTTCAATAGTAATGTATTCGTCTTTGACGTCCTGCCATACTTTGTCCACCGGACGCTCCAGGGGATCTCCATAACCGCCGCCACAACCGCTAATAAATCTTACTAAATCACCTTTACGCATGGGATAATTGGAGAAAGTGGCACCTATAATGGGTTCTGAACCATCTGCAGGGTGGATTTCCACCACGTTGGGCGAGCCATCCTTTCCTCCGGCAAATCCCCACGGTGGAATCCTGTGCCTGCTGACAATAGTTGTCAATTCGGCATTCGAGTTGAGCAAGCGGTAATCCCTGATCAACCCGCAGCCCCCTCTAAATTTACCGGCACCGGTATTGAGATTAAAAGCATACTGTTCGACTATAATGGGATACTTGTACTCCGCAACCTCAACAGGAATCATATACGTTTCTCCATCGGCGATGGCCACCAGGCCGTTTTCACCGTCTTTATTATATCCGGCACCCCATCCTCCGGCCTGGGGTTCACACAGGACAAAGGGTTGCCCGGTACCATCTTCGATTCCGGCCAGGATGGTACCGATAATGCTTAAAAAGTGACCGGCCGTTATTCTCTCCGGTATCACCGGGGCCAGCGCCTTCGCCACCAGGTCTGTAATATGAGACAAAGCCTCCCAGTTGGTGGAAACCGGGGCCGGTCGCACGGCGGCAAAAACGCTGCCTTCACGTACAACCACTTTTAACGGGGAATAAAAGCCTTCGTTGGGCTCGGCATCTGGATTCAGCAGGGCATGGTAAATAATTCTTCCGGCAGAGTAGGCCCCAAATCTGGTACAGTTGATGGGAGCGGCAATCTGGTTCCCCGACTCCGATAAGTCTACCACAAAACTATCATCTGTAATGGTTACCTTAACTTTGATATAAACATCGCCCAGGCCATTGGCATTGGCATCAATGTAACTTTCCGCCTCAAAGGTGCCCTTGGGAATCTTAGCCAGCTCTTTAAGAGCCAGCTTTCTGCCGTTCTCCAGCAATGTCTCTATACTTTCCATGACAGCGTCTTTACCATACTTGTCAAACAGCTCCAGCACCCTTTTTTCTGCGATACGCAGGGAAGCCGTCTGGGCATATAAATCGCCCAGAGTCATGTCGGGAGTACGGCAATTGGCAGCGATCATATCCCTGACTGCCTCGTTTAATTTTCCTTCCTCATAAATTTTAATTACCGGGAATTGCAGGCCCTCCTGATAGATCTCGGTAGCATTTGTAGACCAGCTGCCCAGGTTTTTGCCGCCAATTTCATTCCAGTGCCCTTTATTGGCAGCAAAGGCCACCAGTTCCCCGTCGTAAAAAATGGGTAAAACAGCCGATACGTCGCACAGGTGGGTGCCGCTGCCGGTAAAGGGATCATTGGTAAGAATGATATCCCCCGGCTTTAAATTCTCCGGGCCGAACTTTTCCAGCGTTGAGATCACCGAATAGGTAATTGCTCCTAAAAAACCGGTCACCCCGTTGGCCTGGGCGATGAGATTTCCTCTGGCATCGGTCAGACCACAGGCATAGTCAAGCACTTCGTAGATGATGGTACTCTGGCTGGTACGGCCCCAGGTCAGAAACATCTCTTCCGCTGCCGCAATCAAACCCTGAGCAATATTCTCCCTGGTGAATGGATCTACTTTTGCCATAAGTCTACACCCCCGTATAAATGATCAGGTTGCCGTAATCGTCTACTTCCAGCGTTTGACCGGGGTAAAGGATGGTTACCGACTTGGGTTCTTCTATGGCCGCCGGCCCCTGGATTTTATGACCCGGCCCCAGCATGCCCCTGGCGTATACCTTGCTCATCAACCGGCCGTGCTCATCAAAGTCGATAACCCTTTCTCCTTTGAGGGCATCATGCAAGGAACCGGCAGGAGGCATTTTCTTCATCTCCGGCTTTTTGACCATTCCAAAAGCGGTCAAGTTGAAATTGACAAACTCGGCCGGAGCATAATCCAGGCTAAAGGTATATTGCTGATGGTGGTTGCGATCAAAGGCCTTCCTGATGGTAATCAAGTCTTCTTCTCGAATAATGCCGTTACCAACCGGAGTCCTGACTGTGTGTTCCTGGCCAATATAACGCAAATCGGCAGTCCTGACAAACACAATATCCTCGGGGGATATGCCCTGTTTTTCATAAACGGCCAGAGCCTCTTGTTCCATTTCCTGGTAAATAGCATTCACTCTATCCAGGTCGCATCCGATCACAGGCATAATCTGGGTTTGAATGAAATCCTGCCTCAGGTCGGTCATCAACATTCCCCAGGCAGAGAAGGTAGCGGGCATATTTGGAACAATGAGCTTGCCTACCTTTAACTCGGCAGCCAGGAACGGGCCGTGGACCGCCCCGTTTCCGCCCATGGCCACCATGACAAAGTCCCTGGGATCATAGCCCCTGCGCACGGAAATGAGCTTTAAGGCGTTCAGCATATTGTTATTGGCCGTTTTAATCACACCCAGCGCAGCTTCCTCAATGCTTATACCAAAATGTCTGGCAATGGGTTCCATGGCCTTCCGGGCCAGGTCGAGGTTAACTTTAAACTCACCACCCAGGAAACTGTTGGGGTCAATTCTACCGGCAATTAAATTGGCATCGGTTAATGTGGGCTCCGTTCCACCCAAACCGTAACAGGCCGGGCCGGGGTCCGCTCCGGCACTTTGGGGCCCTACTTTCAGCACCCCGACATCGTCTATCCAGGCGATGCTTCCCCCGCCGGCGCCAATCTCGATAATGTCCACAATGGGAGTTTTTACCGGGTAACCGGCATATTTGGGGGTCCATTCCAGCTTATAATCGGTGGTAATCTTGACCTCACCCCTGCTGATCAAAGAGGTCTTGGCCGTGGTACCCCCAATATCGAAAGTAATTAAATTGTCCTCGCCAATAATTTTGCCCAGGGCGGCAGCACCGATCACTCCTCCTACCGGTCCCGACTCGATCAGGGTAATGGGCACTTCCTTGGACCGGGCAAAAGTGGCCGTTCCCCCGTTGGAAAGCATGGCATGGGGTTCTACCTTGAGCCCCATTTCTTCCAAACGTTCCTGCAGGGTATCAAGGTACCTGGTGGCCGCCGGTTTTACATAGGCGTTGAGTACGGTTGTGCTGGTCCGCTCATACTCACGCCATTCCTTAATTAAGTCTGACGAAATGGTGATCTCCACCCCTGGCAATTCCCTGGCCAGGATACGGCCGACCAGCCGCTCGTGTTCCGGATTGGCATAGGAATGTAAAAGGCACACTGCTACCGCTGCCACGCCTTCTTTCTTGATCTTTCTGGCTACTTCCACCACTTCTTCTTCCGATACACTTTTCAACACCTCGCCTTTATAGTTAAGGCGCTCGTCCACTTCAAACCGCAGGTGTCTGGGAACAAAAGGACGGGGCTTTTTATAAAAGTAATTATATAAATCAGGCCGGTTGGCCCTGCCAATTTCCAATACGTCCCTGAACCCTTTAGTGGTGACCAGAGCCGTTTTGGCCCCTTTTCTCTCCGTAACGGCATTAATTACCACGGTGGTACCATGTACAAAGTATACAGTTTGCGCTAAATCAATACCGGTTTTCTCAATGGCATTGATTACCCCGTTGGCAAAGTTTTCCGGAGTCGTGTGAGCTTTTTCATCAATTACCTGACCGGTTTCTTCATTCAGGCATACAAAGTCAGTGAAGGTTCCTCCAATGTCGATTGCTATTCTTAGACTCATGAACAACCCTCCAGGCCTCTAGTTTTCGGGTACTGTGTGCGGGGTAACAAACCACAGAATTTTTGCTTCCCCCTGGGATAAATTGGTGCTTGCATGGGGCTTGTTTCCGGGCATAAACACCAGATCTCCCTCTTCCGCTATTTCACTGCCGGTATCAGTGTCCACCCGGATTTTCCCGGCAAGGATATAGGAAACCTCCTCGGAGGCGTGCCGGGAATAGCCCGATGCCGGCAACCTTTGACCCGGTTTCAACACTGCCATTCCCACCTGACAGTTTTTTGCGCCGTGCTCCCTTCCGGAAATTAAGAGTTTCAACGGGCAACTTTCATCAACGGCAGTGCAATACTGGTCCTTCTTTTTTACAACCTTCAACACGACACCTCCTTTCAATGGACAGATCCTATATTTCGATCAGTTCCCTGGAAAAATTATTCAAGCGGATTGGGCCGTCACTGGTTACAGCCACAATATCTTCAATGCGCACGCCCAGTTTTCCGGGCAGGTAGATCCCCGGTTCCACGCTAAAAACCATTCCCTGCCGGAGGGGAGTGGTATTTCCTTCAACCAGGTAGGGATCCTCATGATAATCCAGGCCAATGCCGTGGCCGGTCCGGTGAATGAAGTAGTCCCCGTAGCCTGCACGGGAGATTAAGCCCCGGGCAGCCCTGTCCACATCCCCGCAGGGAACACCTTCCCTGGCCGACTGAAAGCCCAGCTCATTGGCCTCCTGCACCACGCGGTAAACCTCTTTTCCCTCCGGGGTGGCCTTACCCAGGCAAAATGTACGGGTGATATCCGAACAGTACCCCCCCACCACCGCACCGAAATCCAGGACGATAAAATCACCCTTTTGCAGTTTTCGATCGCCGGTGATGTGATGCGGCAAAGAACCGTTAGGGCCTGAAGCTACAATGGGCTTAAAGGAAATATCTTCAGCGCCCAACGCCTTAATGGTGTTTTCAATAAATAGGGCCAGTTCTTTTTCCGTAACACCTTCCCTGATCTCTTTCAGCACTTCACCCATTACCCGGTCCGCCAGCCTTCCTGCCTGCTCCAGCAGGGCCAGCTCTGTTTCGTCTTTGCATACACGCACCTCTGACATGACATCCCGGGCGGCCACGAATTGAAAGCCGGAGAAAGCTTGCATAATGCTCAAGAAATGGCCCGCCCACATTTTTTCATCTACCGCCACCCGCCCCTGTTTTGTGGTTACCGCCGCCATGACCAGTTCCACCGGGTCCTGGTGATCGGGCCAGGTAAGCAAGCGGTAATGCCCATGGATCCTGGCGGCATATTCTTTATACATCTCAGGCAAAACCAACGTTAAGGGACCTTCCGCCGGCAATACGGCAACCTGAAGGCGTTCATCGGCTACTGTTTTCAACCCCGTCAGGTAAAACATATTGGCGGTGGGAGCCAGAACCAGGTAGTCAATGCCTTTCCGGCCCATTAATTGCTGTACCCTGGCCACCCTTTTCGAAAATACATCCATATTCAAACCTCCCTTCACGGGAACCCGGACGCTTCCAGTAAATGTTCAGTCAACCCGCTTAAGGCACGGCGTTGTCCCGCTCACTCATGTGCTCCGCGCCGACAGCACTAACAACTTAAAGCTGAAGGTAACTGTTCAGTGAAGCCGCTACCACCGGCAGGTGCCGCGTTGTCCAAAGCGAACGACTTGCGAAGCGCTGGTAACAGCACCCGGCGAAGCGAGGGTAACCGGACTGCGGCGCGAAACCAGCGGTACTGAAATGTAGCGTTAAAAAAGATTACTTAAACTAAAACTACAAAAAGATGACAGTAAGGCACAACAGCCATGCCGCATTTGCAGCGCCGCTAGTCCGGTCCGAAGCGAGCCGCGGTGCTGTCAGCGCGGAGCACTGGAGTGAGCGTGGACAACGCGGCACCATAGCGGAGTCACTGAACATTTACAGCTAAAGAGGTAAAAATAACGATCTACTTCTTTTCGCTCCAGAGCCCTGCCATGGCGTACTGCTCATCCAGCCGCCACTCCCTTATCTCACGGGCAGGTGGTGTTTCATAGCCTCCCACCTTACTGGTCATCCACCCGAAACGGTCTCTTAAGTCAACCAAAAACTCGGCATGTTTAAATGGTGCCAGCACCACATCAATAACGGGCACTCCCACCATTTCCTGGAGTTCCCTGTAGAAACCAAACTGCATGGTGCAACCTAAAACAATCGTTTCCGCCCTATCCTCTTCCACGGCCTTTCGTGCTTCCTCCACCAGCCGGTTTCTGGTACGGCATTCATCGGCGTGAAAATCCAGCACCCCCAGTTCCAGGGACCGGAATGAGGCCAGTTTTTCACCGTAGCCGTATTTCAAAACGTTGCGCCGCATGGCAGGAATCCACTTTTTCCTGCCCACAATAATCGAAAAGGAATCACCCAGCACACTGGCCAGTTGTAGAGAGGACTCGGCTGGGGCCGTTACTACCATCCGTTCGCAAATCTCACGGGCCTCCTCCAGGAAAGGATCATAGAAGCACCCAATCACTGCCGCGTCGTAACCGTCCTTTTCAGCCCATTTAATGGTGTTAAGCAAATCCACTCCAATCAAAGCCTCGTAGTAGTGATATTCCAGGTGGTGGGGACCTTTTTGGAGAGAGATAACGTCCACTATTGTGGATTCGCTCCTGGCCTCTTCCAGGTAATCTTTTATCGCACTATCCCAATTATTGTGGCCAACCGGATTAATAAACAGGATTCGTTTGTTACTCATGGATTAAATTCCCCCCAAAAATTAGTTTCCCGGTAATGCAAACCAGATAAAATCTGGAAAAATCTCACTACCTTCAAGCAACGTGAACACCGGCAGTCTTTTGATAAGCATGACAGCGCACCAGGTGACCGGGAGACACCTCCAACATTACGGGGTCTTCCCGGAAACACAACTCAGTCTTTTCCGGACACCGGAGGTGGAAGCTGCAGCCGGGCGGCACATTTACCGGAGAAGGTATCTCACCAGTAGAGATGACCTTTTCAGGCTTTAGTGCCTCCTCCTCTTCGGAAACCACCGGAATAGAGGAAAGAAGCATTCTGGTGTAGGGGTGAAGGGGATTTCTAAAGAATTCAACGGTATCGGCCATTTCGCAAATTTTCCCCAGGTACATAATGGCCACCCTAGTGGCAATGTTTCGCATCAAGCTTAAATCATGGGTAATAAATAAATAAGTGAGTTGCTTTTCCTGTTGTAATTTTAAAAGCATATTAATTATTTTAGCCTGAATGGAAACATCCAGGGCAGAGGTTGGTTCGTCCAGAATTATGAACGTGGGATCGGTAGCGAGGGCACGGGCAATGGATACCATCTGTCTTTCCCCGCCGCCCATGGAAGCAGGAGACTTATACATGTAATTAGGCGATAACTCCACCATCTGCAAGATTTGCGCGATCTTCCTCTCCATCTCTTCTCTCTTGACAATCTTATGTACCCGCAAGGGCAGCTCCAAAATTTGACGGATGTTATGAGACGGGTTCAAGGAAGAACCGGGATCCTGGAAAACTATTTGCAAATCTTTTTTTAAGGAAAGAGGGCGTTTGTCGCTACTCATACTGATATCCCGGCCCTGAAAAATGATCTGTCCACCGGTAGGCTTATACATGCCCATGACCGTGTAGGCCAGGGTACTTTTACCCGAACCAGATTCTCCCACCAGGCCCATGATTTCCCCTTTGTGGATGGTTAAGTCAACCCCGTCCACGGCCTTCACATAAACGGGCTTACCTTTTGATTTTTGCACCGGAAAGTACATTTTCAAATTGTTAATGGTCATGATGGGTGCGTTCACGATTTATCATCTCCTTATACCTGAAAACAGGCTACCTGGTGGCCTCCCAGGTCTTTGAGAAGGGGCTTTTCTTCCCTGCACCTACGTACAGCCCGGGGACAGCGGGGGTGAAAACGGCACCCACCGGGAGGGCGCAGGTAATCGGGTATACGCCCGTAGATGCCTTCGGCCACACCGCCGCCCGTAAGCTTGGGCACGGACGACAGCAGGCCAAGGGTATAAGGGTGAAGGGGGTTGGCAAAGAGATCGCTGGTCCGGGCTACTTCGACAATATTTCCGGCATACATGACGTAAATGCGGTCTGTTAACTCACGGGCGACTCCAAGGGAGTGGGTGATCATAATCAAAGACATTCCTTTCTTTTCAACCAGCCCCCTCAGGAGCCTGTGCACCTGGTCCTGAATGGTTACATCCAGGGAGGTTCCCGGTTCATCTGCAATCAGCAATTCACGGGGTGTAACTATGGCCATGGCTATACAAATTCGCTGTTTCATTCCACCGCTCAACTGGTTTGGGTAGCAGTTCAGGATCCGCTCGGGATCAGGAATATACACCTCCTTTATTGCCTGAATGGCCAGCCTTTTAATGTTATCCTTCCTGCTTTCTTCTTTGCTCAAACCGGAATATTTGATCACATCAAACATTTGGGTCCCCACGGTAAAAACCGGATTCAGTGCAGCCGCCGGTTCCTGAAAAATCATGGAAATGCCTCTGGTACGCACCTGCTGGAGTTCCCGGGGTTTCATTTTAAGTATGTCATTTCCATGGTACAGGATCTGACCTTCAGGTATGTGTGCCTGTCCCTCGGGAAGTATTCTTAATACTGATCGCATGGTAGTCGTCTTTCCACAACCGGCCTCACCCACCAGTCCCACTTTTTCCCCTTTGTGTACGTGCAGGTTTACGCCATCCAGGACCCTGGAATAACCGCCGTAAGTGCGGTACCACACATGAAGGTTTTTTATTTCTAAAACAGGGTTACTCATGGTCATGTTCCCCCTTGGCCAGCATATCCCGGACTCCGTCGCCCAGCAGGTTGAAACCTAAAATCATTACTGCAATGGCCAGGGATGGGAAGACAGTCATCCACCAGAGATCGGGCATGTACCGGGTTCCATCGGAGACCATCTGGCCCAGAGCCGGGGTGGGTGGCTGTTCACCCAAACCGACAAAGCTCAAAGCTGCCCCGATTAAAATCACCCAGCCCACATCCAGGGCCATCTTGGTAAATATTGGAGAAAGGCAGTTGGGCAGGATCTCGCGAAAAAGGATGTGGAACTTGCTGGCCCCAATTAGCTCGGCCGCCGTTACAAAGTATTCGTTGCGCAGGGAAGTAGCCATGCCGTAAACCAGCCGGGTGTACCACGGCCACCACATGACCGTAATGGCAATCATGGCATTGGTGAGATTCGGCTCTAAAACTGCAGCAATGGCCAGGGCCAGCAACAGGGGAGGTACCGACAGGAAAATGTCGGTGACGCGCATTATGATGGTATCCAGCAAACTACCCTTGTAATAGCCGGCCAGCAAACCTAAAAAAACACCAACCGGAACAGCAATGGCCAGCACCAGTACCGCCATTAACAACGCTCCCCGGAAGGCAAAGATGATCCTGGACAGGATATCACGCCCGAAAATATCGGTTCCAAACAGGTGGGTAGCAGAAGGAGCAAGGCTGGCATTGCCATAGTCCACGAATTTTCCGGCATGTTCCGGGTAAGGAGTAATATAAGGCGCCAGAACAGCCGCCATTACAATGGCCAGCACGATTACCAGGCCAGCCACAGATAATTTATTACGAGAAAACTTATACCATTTTTTTCTAAACCCCTCTTTAAACCTGGCTGTAAAAGATGGAATATTTATATCTGAAGCGGGTTGCAAGTTGGCATTCATCAAAGTTTTCCTCCCAGCCGGATGCGTGGATCGAGATAAGCAACTATAAGGTCCACCAGAATATTTACCAGGACAAAGATTAAGCCAAATACGATAATTACCGCCGAAATAGCATTTAGATCCTTTCGTAGCATGGCCTCCATGCCATAGCGGGAAATCCCCGGCCAGTTGAAGATTACTTCGACCAGAAAGGCATTCCCCATCAAGGAAGCGATATCCAGGCCCATTACGGAAACAGCCGGTATCAGGGATGGTTTCAATAGATATTTACCCATAATGATGTGGTTTGGAATTCCGTATCCCACCGCCGCCGCCACGTAGTCTTTCCCCATGTTGTCGGTCATGGCAGATCTGATAATCCGGGCTTCCTGAAATATAGGACCGATAGCCAGGGCCAGTGCCGGCAGGAACAGGTGTTTGAGAGCGTCCCAAAAAACCGGAAAGTCACCGGTGAGCAGGCTGTCAATAGTGAGCAAGCCAGTAATGGACACGGGTGGTTGCACTCCGGCACCAAGACGGCCCAGAGCGGGAATCACCGGCCAGAGATAGCCAAATATGAGCACGAATAACACGGCCAGCACGAATGACGGCACGGCAACCCCCGTATACGCCATAATCCTGATCACGCTATCTACCCATTTATCTTTGTACCTGGCCGCCAGGGCGCCGAACAGAATGGAAAAGACAATCACAAAAATGGCCGATACCATGACCAGTTCCATGGTTGCCGGAAGAAATTCCATGATATCTTCCAGCACCTCACGTTTGGTTACCAGTGACTTGCCCAGGTCACCGGTGGCAACCCCTTTAATCCAGTAATAGTATTGGGTTACCAGGGGTTTGTCCAGGTGCATTTCCTCCCGCAGCGCATCCACCGCAAACTGGGGTGCTCTCGGTCCTAAAGCCATTCTAGCCGGATCACCGGGCACGACGCGGGCAATAATGAAAATTACAATCGAAAGCCCAACCAGCACAAAAATGGAAAGTAAGAGCCTTCTCAGGAGATATGAGTGCAATCTCATAAATTACCCCCTAACGGCAGTACAATATCCGCGACTGAGATTATGTTAATGTAAATGTTCAGTGACCCCGCTATGGTGCCGCCCAGCACTCACCACAATACGGCTCTGCTCCTGATATTTCAGGTTCAATTGATACCTCTGGTTTTACGAAGACCTGGTATTCCAGTGAGTGCTGGGTCTACGCTCACTCCAGTGCTCCACAAGTCGTTCGCTTTGGACAACGCGGCACCGTGCTGGTGGCAGCGGTTTTACTGAACAATTACATATCAATCCAGTGTAAGCATGCATAATGCACCTGAAGTCCTTGATGAGTATTTCCAACCAAAACTTTGCTTCAAGTTTTTCCCAGGCAGGCAATGAATTTGCAGTGAATTGAAAGTGCCAGCTACAGCCACCAATCAATAATACAAATGGTGTGGTGGCCCTCCTTATCCAGATATCTAAGGGGCGCCACCACCCGTTAGCAGCAGAATCAACCTGCAACAATGAACAGGCACAAATTTATCTTAATTTACCTGGGAACCTTGTTGGGGTACACCTTGAATTCGCGGAAATAGAACATGTAGCCCATCACAGAAGTGACCGGCTTACCCTGCTTGATTAAATCGGCCGCCGGCCATACTACATATTCTTCCTGATAAGCTCTTTTCTCGGCCTGGTCAAATGCCCAAATAGTTGGAGCCAGGTCTACAATTTTTTCCTGAATAGCCTTGTATTTTTCAAAGCGCTTGTTGGTGTCCAAAGTGCTGATGGCATCCTCAATGGCCGCGTCTATCTCGGCATTCTTTAACCACTCACACTGCTCCCAGGTTCCGGTGGATTTGGAGTGATAGCGTGATTCCAGGATGGAACCGGCCTCACTGTAATGCGGGGAAACGAATACGATGCTGGCATTAGGCGTATTCTCAGGCTTCGCTACCTGATCCACAAATGACAGCCAGGGAACCTTGACTACGTTAACCTTTATCCCCAGTTCTGCTGCGTTTGACTGTAAGAGCAGGGCAATTTTTTCTTCATCAGGAACTTCTGCTACCCATGCCAGTTCAACAGGATATTCATCCAGCCTATTGGCATATTTTGATTTAGCCAATTCTGCTTTGGCCTTCTCCAGATTCCGTTCATATGGCGTCAGGTTGGGATTGAATCCGGGCAGAACGGAGGAAACCGGCCCTTTTGCCTTCCTGGAGCCAGGGAACAGCTTATCAACCACGGTGTCGTAGTCAAATGCATAGGCCAAGGCCTTCCGGAAATGCACATCATCGGTTGGCGCCTTTTTAGTGTTGAACATGATATTTAGTATGGTACCGGTAAAAGCGGCATTAACGCCTACGCCGGGAATTTGATCCAGGGCTTCCAGGGCTTCTTTAGTTTGCCACTGGTCCGTTATTTCCAATTCTCTGCGGGTCATAAGCGTACGGATTGTCGATGGTGAAGTGGTGCCAATAATCTTAAACGAATCCGGTGCGTCCTGATCCCACCCGCCCCAGTACTGATCAAATTTGACGGCATAAAGGTGCTCCTGCTTCTTCAGTTCTTTGACCATATAGGGGCCGCTACCGGCATCATTGGTAATTAGCCAGTCCTTACCATAGTCGCCCATCTTCCCGTAAGGGCCGGGCTTAATGTTGGCCATTACTTGATCTTTATTTAAGATGTACAGCCTCACCAGGGTGGAAAGGAATGGGCCAAATGTCTTTTTCAAAGTGAATTGTACCGTGTAATTATCCAGGGCCTTGACTTCTTTCACGACGTTGGTGAAGAGATAACCGTAACCTTCACCCAGGGTAAGCATTCTTTGCATGGAAAAAACCACGTCTTCCGCCGTCAGTTCGTCTCCATTGTGGAATTTCACACCACGTCTTAAATTGAAGGTCCATGTAAGACCATCGCTACTGGTTTTCCAATCAGTAGCCAGCCAGGGTTTTAACGTACCGTCATGGCTGGGAAAGACCAGCGTATCGTAAAGATTGGCCAGTGCAATAGAACTGGCGTAGTCGGACCCCACTCCCGGATCAATATTGGGTACGTTGGCCTCCGAGATTCTAATGATCTTCTCCCGGGCACTTTGCTGGCTGTCGGGAGCGCCTTTTTGACTTTCGGTCTTACCACCGCCACAGCCGGCCAATAGCATGGCAAACAGAAGCACCAGTATGCCTGGTATTACCAGTTTTTTTCTTAACCTGGCCCATTTTTTCATTGAAAGTCCTCCTCGTTTTGCAAGATTTGTTAATACCCTCCCTTGCCCTGCCCTTTACCGTGCAGCGAAAACATATGAGCAGCCGTATCCCTGGTTAACCCACCATCACCCCCCATTTCCATTTAAGACCCCCTATGTAAAAACAGCAGGGAAGTTAACGACTCGAGCAAAAATAAAAAATGGCTCCCCCCATTACAACCCAACTGGTTTTACCGAAAGCAAAAGTCTTACTATTCAAAATACCTAGAAAAGTTATCAAACTAAAACCGTTAGACATTATTTGACATGGTGTCTTAATATTATTCTAAACTTGAGTCCTGGCTCCTTTGTAGATAAGGGACAAATACCTGGCTTTGGTTTTGTTCTTTTTTAACAATTGGAAAACGAGGTTTCTTATAAGGAATAAAGAAACCCTTAAATCCAGGGGTTTCCTTTTTCTAATATTACCGCCGGTCGCCTTCCTATGCTGTAAAAGGATACCACCCACAACCATCACGGGCTGATTCATGGTGGGTGCGGAACACTGGAACAAACAGGGGTTCCCCCCGTCATCCTCTTTTGCACCTCTGGTTTATTATTGAACAATCATAGCCGTTGGGATAAAATAAAGCAGGCAAATTTTATCTTTAAAGGACGGTAGGAAAGTTGCGCATTGTAGTGGCTATAACCGGTGCATCGGGAGCGATTTACGGCATAACCCTGCTGGAACAACTAAAGCTCTCAGGGATTGAAACACACCTTATTCTCAGCCCCTGGGCGACAAAAACTATCGCCCTGGAAACCCGGTGGACACCGGAACAGGTCATGGCATTGGCCAGCTACTCTTATACGGCCAACGACCTGACCGCACCGGTGGCCAGCGGGTCTTTTATGCACCAGGGTATGGTCATTGCTCCCTGCAGTATGAAAACCCTGGCATCCATAGCGTGGGGTTACAGCGACAACCTGATCACCCGGGCCGCCGACGTGACCATAAAAGAAAGGCGTCCCCTGATCTTAATGACCAGAGAGACGCCTTTAAACGCCATCCACCTGGAAAACATGCTCAAACTGGCCCGGCTCGGGGTAGTCATCATGCCCCCGGTGCCATCCTTTTACCAGCACCCGGAAACCATCGAAGACCTGGTCCTGCAAACAACAGGGCGGGTATTAGATCTTTTGGGTATCGAAAACCAGCTGGTAAAAAGATGGGGAACACATAAGCCGCCAGGAGATTGTTTACCTGATCAGGATGATGGTAGCTAGGGTGAAATAAATAAACATACTGCTCACATCCATTAAAGTGGTAATAAAGGGTCCGGAGGCCAGGGCCGGATCCACTCCTATACGGTTGATAATCACCGGCACGAAACTGCCCAGAATGGTGGAAACGGTGATGCTCAAGGCCAGTGTTCCTCCCACAACCAGACCAAGGGATGGAGAACCCTGCCACACAAAAGCAAAGGATCCCACAACCAGACCGCAAACCAGGCCCACCCATAGCCCCACCTGGGCTTCTTTCCAGATCACCTTTAAAATTTGACTGGGGTCCACCTGTCCGGTGGCAATTCCCCGTACTACCACAGCCAGGGATTGGGTGGCTGCATTGCCCGAACCACCGGCTATGGCCGTCATAAAAAAAGCCAGGGCCGTCACATGTTGCAGGGTTTCGGAAAAGCCCTCGATCACATGACCGGTCACCAGCGCTCCGAAGAGCAAACCCACCAGCCAGGGCAAGCGCCGCAGTGCCCGTTTAAAAGGTCTGACATCGAGGTCCTCCCCTTCACTATCAATGGTTGCAGCCATGCGCATCATATCCTCGGTGGCTTCCCGCTCAATAACATCCAGAACATCATCTACCGTTACAATACCAAGCAGTTCACCAGCATCGCTAACCACAGGCACGGCCAGAAAGTCGTATTTGGCCACCAGGCGGGCCACCTCTTCCTGGTCGGTACGCACATTCACGCTGATTACCTTGCGCCGCATGATGTCCTCAATACGCATATTGGGCGCTGCCAGGATAAGTTCCCTTAAGGAAAGCACTCCCACCAGGTGGTTTTGATCGTCTACCACATAAACGTAGTAAACCGTTTCGGCATCGGGTGCGTTTTCACGGAGCACTTCAATGGCCTGGCCGGCGGTTATATCCTGGGGAATGGCCACGTACTCCGTGGTCATGATCCCGCCGGCGGTTTCCTCGCCGTAGGTCAACAGTTCTTTGACATCCCGGGCCTCGTGTGCCTCCATCAGACCCAGCAGTTTTTGCCTCAGGTCTTCAGGCAGGTCTCCCAGCAGGTCTGCCGCATCGTCGGTAAACATGGCGCTTAATATATCGGCCGTGCGCTGTAAGCCCAGGCATTCCATCAGGATGGGCAACTTTTCCCGGTCCAGCTCAAAAATTACCTGGGCAGCCCTGTCCGGTTCCATGACCCGCAATACCTTGACCTGCTGGCCCAAACTAATGTCCGGAAGCACTTCGGCGATGTCCGCCGGGTGTAAGTCCTTCAGGCACTGACGCAGCCTGTCGGTAGAGCCTTCCTCAAGACAGGAAAGGACTGCCCGGCGTACTTCTTCCCGATCTCTGGACATCAGGCCACCTCCTTTTTTCAGGGGCGGCCCACCATCCCTGAAGCGTGGATACCGGGGCCGGCCCCTGTTTGTTTTAGTATGAACTTGTGCCTACTAGGGTCGCCGTCCACAGTACCACCTCCGGGAATTTTTTTGCAAAATGAAAAGGGCCTTCACTTACGTGAGGAAGCCCGAAAACCTTAGCTGGCTTTCCAGCCAACACTACTTTATCAGAACCTTTCCTGTACTGTCAAGGAAAATTAATCCCTCTCGGAGTAACCAAAATTCCGCAGGTACAGGTCCTGGTTACGCCAGTCTTCCTTGACCTTGACCCACAGATCCAGGTATATTTTTGACCCCAGAAGAAGTTCCATCTCTTCCCTGGCCAGCCGGCCGATCTCTTTGAGCATCCGTCCTCCCCTGCCAATTAATATGGCCTTATGCGATTCCTTTTCGGTATAAATCACCGCCCGGACATAGACCAGCTGATCCGACCGCGGCTCTACCTCCTCCACCACCACGGCCACCCCGTGGGGTACTTCCTGGCTGGTCAGGTGAAGCACCTTTTCCCGGATCAGTTCGGCCATAATAAACTGTTCCGGCCGGTCCGTGACCATATTATCGGGATAATACTTGGGTCCATAGGGTAAATAGGAAACCACCAGCTCAACCAGGCGGTCCAGGTTTTCCGGTTTGAGAGCGGAAACGGGGACAATCTCGGCAAAATTGTATTTCTGTGAAAAAACGTCGATCAGGGGCAGCAATTCCGCCTTGTTGTCCAGCAAATCTATTTTATTAATGACCAGAATAACCGGAGTGGTTACCTCCCGGAGCTGGTTGATTATGTACTCGTCCCCCGGCCCCGGCAACTGGGGTTCAACCAGGAAGAGGATTACGTCCACTTCCCGCAGGGCGCCCAGGGCCACTTCCACCATATACTCACCCAGCTTGTGCCTGGGCTTGTGAATTCCCGGCGTATCCAGAAAGATGATCTGGGCATCATCACGGGTAATGATTGAATGGATTTTATGCCGGGTGGTCTGGGGCTTATCGGACATAATGGCCACCTTATGCCCCACCAGCTGGTTTAAAAGGGTGGATTTACCGACATTGGGGCGGCCAATTATGGCCACAAAACCCGATTTGAATTTCTCCTGTTCCACCATTTTCCTCCTTTCAGCCCTTTATCATTAACGAATCTATAAATATTTGGTTAAGCCGCTTAAGGCACGGCGTTGTTCCGCTCACTCATATGCTCCGCGCCGACAACACCGCGGTTCGCTTCGGGCCGGCTCTGGCTCTCTGCGGATTGCCCGCAACTAGTTGCGCTTCGTAGCAAATTTTGAACCAATGTGTTTCATATTCTTCTTCCAATTAGCTGATCTTGCGTCCTCGAGAGCCGAACCGGCAACCTCGCTTCACCGGGTGTTGTTACCGGCGCTCCGCAAAATCGTTCGCTCTAAACAACGCCGTGCCTTTGTAGTAACAAAGCGGTTTTACTGAACATTTACACGAAACTGCCCGCACGGCTGTCGTTCCCCGCCGCTTTGATCCACCGGGCAGCACCAAAGTTACCTGTCTACCGGCTCCACAACACGAACAGGATTGGGACGTGGGCTGTTTTCAATTTTCCCAGCCTCCCCATCTTTTAACTTAAAGCTCAGGGGCAACAGTTCAGCAAGCGTTTTTACTATATATTCACCACGGTGGTTACACATATAAACTTTGATTTCGCTTCCGAATTCAGCCAGCACCTGCCGGCAGGCGCCGCAGGGCGTGCAGTAATCCTCGCTGTCGGAAATCACCGCCAGGGCGGCAAATTGCCTTTCCCCGTTGCTTACTGCTTTAAAAAGGGCTACCCGCTCGGCGCAAACGGTTAAACCGTAGGAGGCATTTTCAATGTTACATCCGGTATACAATCTTCCTTCCGAAGTCAGTATGGCTGCCCCCACCCGGAAGCCGGAATATGGGGCGTAGGCTCTTTCCCGGGAAGCCCGGGCCGTATTTATGAGCTTTTCCACAGGAAACTGCATCACCGGCAAATCAATCACTTTAATGGACACCTCCCAGGAAACGTACCAGGTAGCGGCTGAAGCTGTCCAGGTAAGGGTAGAAAACCAACAGGCCCACTACCACCGAGTTAAGGGCGGCCAGCAGTACGGCCCCGGCGGCAACATCTTTGGCTACCCTGGCCAGGGGGTGATATTGATCAGTATAAAGATCCACCACCGACTCCACGACAGTATTGAACATTTCCGCTATTAGAACCATTGCAATGGCAAATAAAAGGAGAAGAAAATCCCGTACATCTACACCCAGTAACCGGGCAACCGCCAGTACCACGAAGGCAGCACCAAAGTGAAAGCGCAGGTTGGCCTGCGTGCGTAAGGCATAAGCCAGGCCGGACAGGGCATAACCAAGGCTTTTTCTGAAATTGTTCCTGGCCATCAAAACGGTCACATCCTGTAACCACAAGCTATTCTAAGGGCGGTGCTCTTAATGGCCCTCTTGCCTGCCCAACCCCAGCCGGCCCAGGACGGCCTCCTCCTTTTCCCGCATTGTCCGGCCCTCTTCCTCCGTCTGGTGATCGTATCCCAGGAGATGCAGCACACCGTGGGCCACCAGAAAAGCCACTTCCCGCTCAAAGCTGTGCCCGTACTCCTCACTTTGCCGGCGCGCCGTCTCCAGGGAAATCACCACATCCCCCAACAGGGTTTCCTCCTCGCCGGCATCGGGCATCGGCTCTCCTTCCTGCAGGGCAAAGGACAGCACATCGGTGGGCCTGTCCACCCCCCGGTATTCACGGTTTAACCGGTGGATATACTCATCGTCCACAAAAACCAGGCTTACCTCGGCGTCCCCGGGAGCACAAGCTAAGGAGAGCACGGCTCCGGCCACTTTCACCACCAGATCCACAAGCTGCTCATCCACCGGCACTTTTTCTTGCAGGTTGTTTACGAGAACCGGCACTTTTGTTTCTTCTCCTTTCCATTTCCTTACTCAGGTCGGGATATTCAATGCGGGTGTGAAATATTCCGCCCAGTACCTGCAAAAAAGCCTCCGCAATTTTATCCAGATCCTTAAAGGTCAGGTCGCATTCATCCAGCTGGCCGTCCATGAGCTTATCTTTGATGATTTTACGTACCATGCCCTCCACGCGGCCTGGGGTACGGTTTTGCAGGGAACGGACCGCCGCCTCTACGGAATCGGCCAGCATAACAATGGCCGCCTCTTTGGTCTGGGGCTTGGGTCCGTCATAGCGGTATTCGTCCTCATTGACATTTTCCAAACGGCCGTTCTCCAGGGCCTTGTGATAAAAGTAAGAACAGAGCCCGCTGCCATGGTGCTGCTCGATAATATCAATAATGGCCTGGGGCAGCTTATACTCACGGGCCATTTCCACCCCGTCCTTGACGTGGGAGGTCAAAATCAAAGTGCTCAGGGAAGGGGCAATTTTATCGTGGGGGTTCTCACCGTTCAACTGGTTTTCAACAAAGAAGTAGGGCCGTTTAATTTTGCCGATATCATGATAATAAGCCCCTACCCGCACTAACAGAGTCTCCCCGCCCACGGCTTCTGCTGCCGCCTCGGCCAGGTTGGCTACAATAATGCTGTGGTGATAGGTACCGGGAGCTTCCGTAAGCAATCGCCGCAGCAGGGGATTGCTGGGATGGGACAGTTCCAAAAGATGGACTGCCGAGGTAATTCCAAAGGCGCTTTCCAGGTAAGGAAGGGCACCAATGGTCAGAATAGAAGACAAAATGCCGTTGATCAGGCCAAACCCCACCCCGGAAGTAATCATGAGGCCCCAGGGCGTGTTACCGAGCAAGCCCATAATCAGAATAACAACGATATTGGCGGCGCTGGTATAAACTCCGGCCCGGGCCAGATCGCCCCGCTGGCTGAGCTTGCTGACGCTGTAAACTCCCACAAACCCCCCCACCAGGGCAACCAGCCCGAAACGGACCTGTCCATCAATCATCAGGGTCACCAGGAAACTCATTACCGCCACCACCAGCATGGCCAGGCGCGTATCAAGCAAAATGGCAATAAGCATCCCGGCAGCGGCAATAGGCGTCATATAACCCACCAGCCTGCCGAGCTCAGGCCAGTAGGGGATATTGATAGCCGTGATGGCCTTACCCACGGCCAGTACCACCACGACAATAATCCCCAGCAGGTATAAATGACCGGCATGTTCGTAAATTTCCCGGTTCTGCTGGTAGAGATAGAGCAGTACCACCACCATCAAGAGGGCGACCAGAAAAGCGCTGCCCAGCAATATCCGCCAGGGGATCCCGGTTTGGGTGAGGCCCAGGGCCTCCAGCTTGGCCAGGTGTTCCTTGGTGACCACATCTCCGACTCTGATAATGATCTCGTTTTGCCTGATGGTTACCATCTGGGGCGGCACCGTGGCCATGGCCGCCTCCCTTAAGAGGCGGGTTTTTTCCGCGTTGAAGAAACTGTTCGGACGCAGGTAATAACGGATTAAGCCCTGGGCCAGCTCCTGATAGGGTTTGCTTAAACCCCAGCGGGTGACCTGGTCGGCCAGGCTGGCCTTTTTAGCCTCCAGCCTGTCCGGGGTAATACCCTCTTCGCTATCCAGGGCCTGGGCAATCAGGCCGTTTACACTCCGTTCCACCTGTTCCAGGGTACGGGGAGCAGGCCGGGAAAGGGCCACCAGGGTTTCCCGGGACAAAGAAAAGGGCAGGATACCCCGCAATCGTGTTACCCGGGCTTCCTCATCGGCCTTGTTATCCGCCTGCACCTCGCGGATCCCTTGAATGGCGGTGGAAATATCCCGCTGGACCGCTGCGCTTACCAGGGGATCCCGGTCGTACTGGTCGCGCACTGCTGCGGCTGCCTGGCGGCGCATTTCCTCGGTTTTGGCCTTATCTTCAAAAACAATACTGCGGGGGGCCGGAATCTGGATTGGGGAAACCTGTCCCTCCCGCAAATTAACCCGTTGGGGAACAAATTCAATTGATATGAGAATGGTAATGAGCAAAAAAAAGATTACCGCAGCGCCGCCCCGGCGTATCCTGCGCTGTCCCACTAACGGAGCCAGCCGGTGGAAAACCTGTTTGCGAATTGTGGCCAGAGGAAGCATCAACTTCACTCCTCTTGCGCCACCAACCTATGACCCTTCCTCGTAGGCCCTGATGATTTCCTGAACCAGCGGGTGGCGGACGATATCTTCACCCTTCAGGTAACAAAAGGCAATGCCGCTTACGCGGGCCAAAACCTTTTGGGCATGAACCAGGCCCGAAACCTGCCCTTTGGGCAGATCAATTTGGGTGATGTCCCCAGTAATGACGGCCTTGGAGCCAAAACCCAGGCGGGTCAAAAACATTTTCATCTGCTGGTCGGTGGTATTTTGCGCCTCATCAAGAATGATAAAGGCGTCATCCAGCGTCCTCCCCCGCATGTAGGCCAGGGGAGCAATCTCAATGATGTGCCGTTCCAGGTATTTCTGGGTATTTTCTACACCCAGCACATCGTAAAGGCTATCGTAAAGAGGACGCAGGTAAGGATCTACCTTTTCCTGCAGGTCCCCCGGCAGAAAACCCAGTTTTTCTCCGGCCTCCACTGCCGGTCTGGTGAGGACCAGCCGGTTGACTTCTTTATTGCGTAGCGCACGAATGGCCATCACCACGGCCAGGTAGGTTTTCCCTGTTCCGGCGGGGCCAATGGCGAAAACAATGTCGTGTTTGCGAATCGCTTCAATGTATTGTTTCTGGCCCAATGTCTTGGGCTTAACCTGTTTCCCCCGGGCGGTAACCAGGGTCACTTCCCGCGCCAGGTGGGACAGGGCTTCCTGCATGCCCGCCCGTACGGCCTTAATGGCATAGTTGATTTCGTGTAAGGTTAAGCGATTACCGGCGCGGTAAAAGTCCTGTAACTGATTGAACACTTCCCGGGCCTGGGCAACCTGTTCGGGCGGACCGATAATAATCACTTCCTCACCCCGGGTCACCACCCGGATGCCCAGAGCCCGTTCCATTAAAGCCAGATGCTCATCGTGACGGCCGAAAATCTCCGCTGCTGTGGCAATGTTGTCCAGGATCACCCTGGCTTCAGTGTGTTCGCCCAACTTATCCCTCCAACTCCCTCTCCTCTAAGCAGAATGCACCTATTATTGCCGGGAAGGGAATGAAGCGGTTTCGGGTGGTGCCGATAGCTGATTATGGGGCTCCTGCCCCGGGGTAAAGGGTTGCTCGGTACCGATTTCCTCAAGACTTTCCACAAGGGCCTTAACCCGAACCAGACTCTCCGGTTCTTTGACTACCAGCTCGTCCAGTTGTTTGTGCACTACCCTGGCCCCTTGCGGCAACTGTCCCTGGACCGCTTTCAACGCCCTTTCCCCGGCCAGACGACGGGCCTCAGCCCGGTCCCTGACCAACCGGTAGTTTTCCACTTCACGATATTTACTGATAACAAGTTCGACGGGCAGCCGAAGATTCCTCCATGGGGGAGGTTTTTTCACACTGACATCGGTTTCATAGTGCAAAAAGGGTATTTTCTGGGGACCTGCTAAAATTATTTCCCTGGCTTTGATTTTCATACAAACCCTGGTAATCTCGCGACCGGTAAAACGCTGACCGGTTTCCACCAGGGGAGCTTCTCCGTAACCCTCATACCATACCCGGGCCCTGACTATGCCGGCGGCATGAACATATGTGGGCTGGCGAGGAACGGTTTTTTCCGTTTGTGTTTCGGACATTGGTGGCTCGTTGGCCTTTGGTTCTTCGGGAGGAGGTACAATCCCGGAAATCAAAACTTGACCGGGAACTACTGTATCCCCTTCCTTCACCGCCGCATGGCCGCTAAACACCAGGACCTCTTTAATTAAGCCCGCCTTAATAGCTGCAATATGGGCGGGAGATTGATTTTTCTCCTCGGGAAGGGTTTTTTCCACCACTTCAATGGCCACCCTTGTCCCCTTAACATATACGCCGGCCCAGGAAATGGTGGGCAACTTTGTCTTCAGGGCCCTCTCCACCGCGGGGCAATCCAAACGCCATTTGGGCATTCCCCGGTTCAGGCCAACCCCGGAAGCTACCGACAGGATATCTGCAGTGGACACCTTGCTGTTCCCGGTAACCTCAATAGTCCAGACAAAGGAACTCAACAAATACAGTCCAAGGACAAACAGTACGGCGCCAAAGGCCAGTGCCTTGCGCCGGGCCAGGCGCATCCAGAGAAAAGGTAAACCTGTTCGCCTGGTAATACGAAAGCCGCACCGGGTACGCCGGGCAATATGCCTGAGGGGCCTTACGGCACTCAAGCGCACATTTACCCGCATACTTTGCTCACCACGCCGGGCAATGTCCCAGAGAAAAATACCCCGGGTAGCAGCCATATTAATAAATTTTTCCGGCGCTTCTCCCCGGACGGTTATGGTAACATAACCGATAATGAAGTTCATCAACCGAAAAAGAAACATGGCTTGGCCTCCTTATTTTCCTGGGCCATGGGCACGATTTTTACACTGGCCGGTTCTTATTTAAACGTAATGGCCTTAATCATTCCTTCCACGCAAATCTCATCGGGGAGAATGTTGCGCAGGATCAATTTCTCTCCGGTAATTTCCAGCTCCCCTTCCTCAATGCCAACACGCACAATTTGGGGGGTATATTCTAAAATGCCGCGGTGGTTCTCAATGAAGGCCTGCAGATTTCCCATGAGCACAACGCGGGGAAGGTTCAGCATTACATCGTTGGGTATCTCCAGAAATTCCGATAAGCGCTTTTTCCATTCCCGCCAGGCCATCTTCCAATCCCTCCCTGCCAAAATATATGCGCCCGCCACGGGCAAGATTACTTAAGGACTGAAAAGCCCTGGCGGGTAGCCCACAGGTTATAAAGATCTTCTCTGTACCGCAACCTGCCCATAAAATCTTCTTATCGGGTAAATAAAGGAACCTATCTATTAAAGAACGAAAAAATGATATGCTATCTTGTAAGAAAGGCCGGGGATAAAGAAACTGTAAAAGTTAGGGGTGAGTAAATATGGCTGAAAAAATTCGCTTGACCACCCTGGCCAAAGCTGCCGGGTGAGCGGCAAAGGTGGGACCGGCCACCCTGTCGCAGGTACTGCGGCAGCTGCCACGCCTTAACGACCCCCATTTGCTGGTTGGACTGGAAACAGCCGACGATGCGGCGGTATACCAGCTCACGGAAGATATGGCCATCATTGAAACGGTAGATTTTTTTACCCCGGTGGTGGATGATCCCTACCTTTTTGGCCAGGTGGCCGCAGCCAACGCCTTGAGCGACATTTATGCCATGGGCGGGCGGCCCCTTCTCGCCTTGAATATTGCCTGTTTCCCCACCTGCCTGCCGCCGGAGATCCTGGCCGAGATTCTCAAAGGAGGGGCAGATAAGGTAAGAGAAGCCGGAGCCATCATTGCCGGGGGGCACACGGTCCAGGATGATGAACCCAAGTACGGGCTGGCCGTCACCGGTTTAGTGCATCCCCAAAGGGTATTGACCAATGCCGGTGCTTTGCCCGGGGACGTGCTGATCCTGACCAAACCCCTTGGTACGGGCATCATCGCCACGGCTATCAAAGCAGAGCTGGCTCCGGCCCAATCTCAAGAAGCCGCTCTGGCCAGTATGATTGCCTTAAACAAAGAGGCTGCTTCTGCCATGCTTTCCGTGGGAGCCCATGCCTGTACCGATATCACGGGCTTCGGTTTACTGGGGCATGCTGCAGAAATGGCCCGGGCCAGCGGGGTAAGCATGATTTTTCATTATGACCGGGTACCCCTTTTACCCAAAACGGTCGAACTGGCCGCCATGGGCCTGATTCCCGGCGGGGCCTATCATAACCGGGATCACCTGGGGGAAGCAGTTTCATTTGCCTCCAACCTTTCCCCTGCCCAGCAGGCAATCCTGTTCGATCCCCAAACCTCCGGAGGATTGCTCATTGCCACTCCACCGGAACAGGCAGACCGTCTCCTGCAAGAGCTTCACGCTAAAGGAGTAACTGCGGCCCGGAAGATCGGCCGGGTAGTGGAAAAGCAGAACTGGTTAATCAGGGTGGAGGAAGAAGAGGTGAATTGTTCATGTTGAAAAAAGAAGTGGACTGCCGGGGGCTGGCCTGCCCCCAGCCGGTGATCAACACCAAGAAAGCACTGGAAGAAATCCCTGCCGGTGAAGTAATCGTCACCGTAGACAACCCGGTGGCCCGGGAAAACGTATCCATGTTTGCCGGAAACGCCGGCTATCCCGTAAAGGTTGAAGAAAAAGAAGGAAACTTTGTGATCACCATAACCAAGGGGGAAGCGCCGGGAAAAGCCCCGGACAAGCCCATGGAACCCGTAGCACAAAGTACCGGGGAAGCCCGCCCCCTGATCTATTTCTTCACTTCCAACCTGCTGGGGCAGGGTGCTCCCGAACTGGGGATGACGCTGTTGAAAAGTTTATGCGCCACCCTGGCCGAAACCGACCCGCCCCCGGATAAGCTCATCTTTTTAAATACGGGGGTATTCCTGACCTGCACCAACTCCCCGGTCCTGCAACATTTAAAAAAGATGGCCGAAAAGGGCACGGACATCATCTCCTGCGGTACCTGCCTGGAGTACTACCGGATAAAAGACAGCCTCCAGGTGGGCCGGATAAGCAACATGTACGAGATTAACGAGGCCCTGCGCGGCCCCGGAAAGGTGATCACCGTACCGT
The DNA here is from genome assembly GCA_020725525.1 of Desulfovirgula sp. Taxonomy (GTDB): domain Bacteria; phylum Bacillota; class Desulfotomaculia; order Desulfotomaculales; family Desulfovirgulaceae; genus Desulfofundulus. The sequence continues at coordinate 1,280 of DYEX01000164.1, read as the reverse complement.
AAGCGGCCGCCATATGGTATATATTTCAAAACTCCTGGGTGCTATTGAGGGGCAGAACCAGCACAAAGTGGCGCCCAGCGGATGAAACGCCTGGGCGCCAGGTGGACAATTTCGGGGAAACCAGATGGCCCGAATTGTGGCGGTAATTATAGAAATTTTTATTTGGCCTTTACTATAAATATGGGTCTCTCTCCCAATTTAATTTCATGAACTATTTTGCTGTCCCTTAAAACTAATAACCTTTCATTCACATGATCACATACGACTATTTCGTTATTATTAAATGCTATATCCCCCGGGTGATATGCATTATGAATAACCTTGATAACTTTGTTTTGATCGGGATCAATCAACGAAATTGATTGCCCCGACATATTATCAATATTATAGTGTGTCACGTATAAATATGTTTTGCCGCCAATTTCATTTTTATATAATCTCCATGGGTAATTATCACTAAGTTTAATTTTTTTAATCATCGTAGAATCATTTTTCTTCCACTCCACTGCATATATAAAAGGATCTCCTGACAAGCCATTTATAAGATATATCGTATCGCCAATAACTTCGATAGATGATGCTTTAAATTTAGTGGTATTGATCTGATGAGAGAATAATTATCCAGATCGATGACATCTATTTTATTCTTATATTTATCCTTATCGGGCACCCATGAACTTATAATCATTTTATTATCTTTTGCAAAGGAAATATCTTCTATTTCACCATTGTAAGACAAATATCTTTCAACAGTATCATTTTCCGTATTAAAAACAGTTATAAAATTTTTATTCATAAAAAAAATATGGCCAACATATGCCTTGCCATTATAATCATTATATTTAACAATTCTAGGCAGTGGGTTTTTTAATTCTATGTACTTGATTATTTTACCATTTTGAAGCACTGCTACTGCTTTGCCGGCTTTGGAGAGATTCCCCCTAATTGCTACATATATTTTATCATCCCTTACCGGAGCCATATTCCAACCGCCATTAACCCTTACTTTATTTAAAATTTTATAATCTTTGCCAGAAATATAAAATACATATCTGGAAGGTGTCATGCAATAAATGCCTTTTTCTTCGCCCATTATAACTTTATTATTGTTTGATAAATCCCTATGAATATGAATGTAAAATCAGTAATTTCAACGACTTAAACCACTAAACATTCCCATCCATTATGATACAAGATTGCCGTTTTTATCCTCGAACAGGAATAGCAACTTAACATTGCCCAACCACGGAATACGGGGGTCAATATTGTTTCGCAACAGT
>DYEX01000024.1 GCA_020725525.1 Desulfovirgula sp. | reverse complement strand
TTTCATTTACAGGTTCAAAAGTAAGGCCGAGTCCCCTCCGGGGATAGGAGATAGTAAGCTGGCAACAGCAGGGTTAACTCGATAGATATGATATCGCCATTCGAATATAGAATGGTCGATTAAATATCTATTTGAGTGCCTTAAACCAGTGGTTCTAAGGCAACTCATCCCGAGAAAACCCAGAAGAAACCAGGGAAATGATAAGCTACGCCACTTCTGTATCTTAAAATGACAAACCTGGCGAAAGTTTATTTTCCACCTCTTAATGGTATTCCGCTGTGACTTCCTTCCCCTTTTTCCTGAGCAAACGGATTAATTGTTCGATGGTCCGGTGTTTGTAAGTGCAATCCCCGGCCGGATTGACGGCCAGTCCCACAATAAAATGAATAACATCGGCCTCGAACAAGGTAGCCGCCAGCCGGCTGGCCCCATCCCTGGCTTTTTGTAAAGTTTCGAGGGGCACATGCTGACGCAGGTGTTCCAGGGCGTAAAGCACAGTCAGGGTACCCTCGGTAACCAGGTCGATGCCGGAAATAATCCCCACCGGCGGTACCCGGTCGCTGCGGGTGGAAAGGTCCACCTCTATTTTCCTGCCCAGCGTACGGGCCACTATGTTGCCGGTGGTACCCCCGCAGACCACCTTCGTCCCGGGCGAGTGGACCAGTTTTCCCACCACCAGGGCATCAAGGGACCGGTCCGCAGGAGGACCGATCAGCACCGTCACCTGCCGGGGGCAAAGGGCCCTTACCACCACCACACTGGCATCGTCGCCGGGTCGCCCGGCATAAAGCTGGCGGCACCGCTGGATTAATTCCTTTGCCCAGGCTGCCGCATCCAGGTTTTTGGCGGCCAGTTCTAAAAGAAAGGTGCGTACCCCCTGCCAGCCCCAGCCCCGGTTAAGGACGCCGCCAATACCCGCGTGCACCACCCCGTCGCTGATCAGCACCAGCCAGTCCCCTTCCTGGAGTTCGAAAAAAGCTTCCGAAACATCTTTATCATTGATAATCCGGCGATTCCGGCTGACTTCCTTCAGTTGTTCCCCGTGTCCGAGAAAAGCTTCAGGGTTATCATATTCCACTAAATAAGCCCGGCCGCTGGCCAGAACCTGCAGGATGGAAAAGGTGCTGTAGGCCAGCTTACGCACCCTGCAGGTGGGCAGGGTTTGGGCCAGGGTTTCAATGACCTCCTCGATTTCTCCCCCCATGCGCAGCATGGTGGCTGCCGTTTTGGTGGTTAAAGAGGAGAGAATATTGGCCTTCACCCCACTGCCCAGGCCGTCGGAGAGGACCACAATAGTAGAAGAGCGGGTTTTGACCATCTCGATGCTGTCGCCGCAGAGCTCTTCCCCGGCCTTATTTAGCTGAGCCCATCCAATGTCAAGGGAAATTTTCATGAAAACTCGCCGCTGGAGTACCCCCGATTTTATTTCGAGGGAAGAAAGCGGCTCCCCCCTTATCTACAGCCACTACTCCTGCATCAGGCGGATCAACTGGCTGAGCAACACCTTGGTCTCCGCCGTAGTTTCCCCCAAAAGCCCGGCAATTTCCTGGGCCACTTTCATTTGCTTGTTGATGACTTCCCGGGCCCGCTTGATGGTCTGGGCCTTCATTTGCCTTAACTCCTCCTGCTGGCGCTTCTCGTGGGTGATGTCCACCAGGATGCCCACCACAACCTCACCCTTTTCCAGGGGAAAGATCACTTCCCGGATGATCCGGTCATATTCTTCATAGGTATGCAGCACGTTTAAAGGTTCACCGGTGGCCAGCACCCGGTGGAAGTTGGTGGCATCGATCAGTTGATCCAGCGTCTGCCCGGTAATTTCTTTCCCCTGCCAGCCGAACATCTCCCGGGCCGCCGGGTTCACTTCCAGGATCTCCAGGTGCCGGTTCACAATAATACAGCCGTTGGGCATGGCATTGATCACCAGGTTGGACATGGACTCCGCCCGGCGGCGCATGTAGGGGATGCACATCTGCACCTCGGCCATCCCCCAGAAAACCGCCGCGGCCTTTTCCCGGCAGGAGTTGTAGCCGCAGGCACCGCAGTTCAATTCGTCTTCGGGAGTGTACTTGCCCGTTTGGGCCAGGATTTGCCTGACGGCTTCCTCCGGCGGTTCGGGCCGGTAAATCTTGCGTTCCCGGTAGCGCCGCCGGAGCATGTTTAAGGGCAGGGGCTGGTCCTCTTCCCGTGTGAGGGAGGCGGCAGAGGATCTGGCCCGGAAATATTCAATAATCCGCTGGCGGCGCACGAAGATATCTTCGGCAGTCTCCATGAGGGGGCCGGCAATACACCCGCCGTTACAGGCCAGCAATTCCATAAAGACCGGAGGATGTTTAATCTTGCCCCGCTGCAGCTGGAAAAGAAAATCAATACAGTTGACCAGCCCCGATATGGCCACCACCCGGGTATCCAGCATGTCCGTGCTTAAAGATAAAGTATGCAGAGCACCGCCTTCCACAGGAAAAAGACGCGCCCGTTGTGGATGGGGAGGGTCAAAGTCAACGGCCTCAAACCGGTCGGGGGAAAGCCCTTCCTCCTTGATCCACTGCCAGAGTTCATCAAATCCCAGCACTTCATCAACGGCATCGGGAAATTGCCTGGCTTCTTCTTTTTTGGCGATACAGGGTCCGATGAAGACCACCCGGCTTTGCGGGTAGTTTTGTTTGATCCACCGCCCGTGGGCGACCATGGGGGACACCAGGGGAGCAAGCCTGGAAATTAGTTCCGGGTAGTATTTTTCCACCAGGTTCACCACCACCGGACAGGCAGAAGAAATGTAAGGAAGATGGTCGGCCATCTGCTTTTGCGCCCGGCAGACCAGTTCGGCCCCCCAGGAGGTTTCCTGCACCAGGGCGAATCCCAGGGCTTTGAGCAGGGCGGGCAGGACCAGGGCATGGGCGGTGGGCAGCACGGCTGCAAAGGAAGGGGCCACGCTGGCGACCACAAACTGGCCGGAGGCAAGCAACTCCTTCACCCGCTCCAGGCGCGAGGTAACCTTTTTTGCTCCCTGGGGACAGGTTAAAACACACCGGCCACAGAGGACACACATGTCTTCCACAATGCGGGCACGCAGCTTGTCGTTTTCCGCTTCGATCCGGATGGCTTTCACCGGGCAGGAACGGATGCAGCGGTAACAATCCCGGCAGCGGTCGGCCACGGTGGTGATGGAAAAGGATGCCTGTTCACCCATTAAAAGTGCCCCCTCGAAAATAGTTCGGCTTATATGACCTGGGTGACAATGTATTGCTCACAGCGTAAATACTCAGAAAAACCGTTATGACAAGGATGCAGCGCTGTCCGGAGCGAACGACTTGCGAAGCGCCGGTAACAGCACCCGGCGGACCCAGCACTCACCGGCAAAGATGCTCATTCCAAGGCAAATGCAAAGGCAGTAGAAAATTTGGCCTTCGCAGTATGGCTTATTCAGTGAGTGCTGGGCGGCCCGAAGCGAGCCGCGGTGCTGTCGGCGCGAAGCACCGGAGTGAGCGGGGACAGCACCGCAGCCAAACAGGGCTTACTGAATATTTACCCCCACAGCTTATGAACATTTCTACGATAAAGGACGGGGTTCCTGCCCCGTCCCTTGTCGCACCGCCCTTCCTTAAACCACCCAGGGCGGCTCGGCCTTGATGGCAATCTTAGTCTTGAAAATCTCCTCGGCGTTGTCCAGGGTTACGTTGGTAATGATTTCATCGTTGACTTTAATGCTCACTCCCCGGTCGCAGTGCTCCAGGCAGAAGGTACCCTTCAGCTGTACGTAATCGGCGATGCCCATCTGCCGCGCCAGGGTCATAAACTTATTTAAAATGTCATAGGAACCTTTGAGGTAACAATTGGTGCCCACGCAGACCGACACTTCCACCGGGTGTTCTTCCCGGCGGCCGTTCACTTCCACAGGCTTACCGCTGATGCGCCGCCGCGGGTAGTATCGGGTATGCAGGGAGTGATGGGTATTGGCGTTGGCCGGACCGCCAAACCACCGTTCCAGGGCCCTGGTGACAAAAATGTTGTCCTGGGGCCTGTGCAGCTGTTCCGCCCGGTCCAGGGCATAAAGGCCCTTCATGCGCCCCAGCCGTGAGGCGGTATTGTTGGGGTAAGGCTGACCGCCACCGCCCAGGCATCCACCGGGACAGGCCATTACTTCCACGGCGTGGTAGAAGGCTTCTCCCGACTTAATGCGGTTGATGAGCTTCTCCGCATTGGCCAGGCCGTTTACCACTGCCAGCCTGAGGGTTTGCCCGCCGGTTTCCACTTCTGCTTCCTTAATTCCCTGCATGCCCCGGACCGGGTAAAAATCCACCCGGCTTACATCACCAGGAGACAGATGGGCCGAAATGAAGCGCACCACCGATTCCATCACCCCGCCCGAAGCACCATAGATTACCGCCGCACCGGAACCCATCCCCAGGGGATTGTCAAATACCTCCGGCTCCAGTTCGTTAAAGACAATTCCCGCTTCTTTAATCATCTGAGCCAGTTCCACGGTAGTGAGGACGAAATCAACGTCGGGTACGCCCCCGGTGGTAAATTCGGGCCGCCTGGCTTCGAATTTCTTACCCGTACAGGGCATTACCGACACGCAGACCACTTCCGCCGGATTCTTACCGATCTCCCGGGCGTAATATTTCTTTACCAGGGAACCGAACATCTGCTGGGGAGACCGGCAGGTGGACAGGTTTTCCAGAAGGTCGGCGTGGAACTGCTCGGCATATTTCACCCAGGCCGGGCAGCAGGAGGTAAACAGGGGCAACCTGCCGCCGTTCTGCAGCCGGCCCAGCAGCTCCAGAGCTTCCTCGATGGTGGTCATATCGGCCGTGAAAAGGGTATCAAAAACCCGGTCGAAGCCCAGTTTTTTCAACGCCGCCACCATTTGGCCGGTGGCCTTTTCGCCTGGCAAAAGGCCGAATTCCTCACCGATGGCCACCCGGACCGCCGGAGCCACCTGCACCACCACCACTTTACCGGGATCCTGAATTGCTTCCCAAACCTTATCCACTTCCGATTTTACCGTCAGGGCACCGGTAGGACAGACGGCCACGCACTGACCGCAGTTGACACAGGCCACCTCCGCCAGGGGCAGGCCAAAAGCAGTAGTCACCTGGGTTTTAGCACCCCGGAAGGCAAAGTCCCAGATCCCCAGGCCCTGCACTTCCTTGCACATGCGCACGCAGTCGCCGCAGAGAATGCACTTGTTGGGGTTCTTCACCAGGGACGGGGAAGTATTATCCACCGGCAGCTTTTTGTCCCGCTGACCGAAGCGGACCTCCGTGACCCCCATCTGGCGGGCCAGCTGCTGCAGTTTGCAGCTGCCGCTGCGCTCGCAGCTGGTGCATTCCCGGTCGTGGTTGGCCAGGAGCAGTTCGATAATCATGCGGCGCAACCGGCGGGTGCGGGGAGTGCTGGTGTGAATAACCATGCCGTCGGCTGGAGGCGTCGAACAGGAGGCTACCAGCCCCCGCCCCTCCACTTCCACCATGCACATGCGGCAGGCGCCGTACACACTCAATTCGGAATGGTAACAAAAGGTAGGCAGTTTGATACCGGCCCGGCGCACTACTTCCAGGATGTTCCTGGCATCATTTATTTCCACCACATGACCATCTACGGTAACTTTCCCTGCAGACATACCCGTTGGCACTTCCTTTCATCATGATATTAGGCGGTGTAAACAGCGCCGAACTTGCATTTCTCCATGCAGGTGCCGCACTTAATGCATTTAACCAGGTCAATGGTGTGGGGCTGTTTTTTCTCACCGCTGATGGCTTCCACCGGGCAGTTCTTAGCACACAAACCGCAGCCCCTGCATTTTTCCTGGTCAATAAAGTAACTGAGCAGAGCCTTGCAAACTCCCGCCGGACATTTTTTCTCCCGTACATGGGCTTCGTATTCATCACGGAAATAGCGCAGTGTGGTCAGCACGGGATTGGGAGCGGTTTTGCCCAGGCCGCACAGGGCACCGTCTTTGACCACCAGCGCCAGTTCCTCCAGCAGAGACAGGTCTTCCTCCGTTGCCTTGCCGGTGGTTATTTTGTTTAAGAGCTCCAGCATTCGTTTGGTGCCTTCCCGGCAGGGAACACATTTGCCGCAGGACTCATTTTGAACGAAGGTCATGAAGAACCTGGCCACTTCGACCATACAGCTGTCCTGCCCGATGACCACCATGCCGCCCGAACCGATCATCGCCCCTACCTTTTGCAGGGAGTCAAAATCCAGGGGCAGGTCCAGGTGCTCTTCGGTCAGGCAGCCTCCGGAAGGCCCGCCGATCTGTACCGCTTTAAATTCTTTACCGTCCCGCAACCCACCGCCGATGTTAAAAACCACTTCCCGCAGGGTAATGCCCATGGGCACTTCCACCAGACCGGTATGGGCCACCTGGCCGGCCAGGGCAAAGGTTTTGGTACCGGGGCTGGCGGGAGTGCCGTACTGCTTGAACCAATTTGCTCCCCGGGTGATAATGGGAGCCACGTTGGCCAGGGTTTCTACATTATTGATGATGGTGGGACAACCCCACAGGCCGCTCTGGGCCGGGAAAGGAGGACGGGGACGGGGCATGCCGCGCTGGCCCTCAATGGAGGCAATCAAAGCCGTTTCCTCGCCGCAGACAAAGGCGCCGGCACCCTCTTTAATGTGGATACGGAAGGAAAAATCGCTGCCCAGGATGCGATCACCCAAAAGACCAATGGCTTCGGCATCGGCCACGGCCTTTTTCAGCCGTTTTACCGCCAGGGGATACTCCGCCCGCACGTATATATAGCCTTCGTCCGCTCCAATGGCATAGCCGGCAATCATCATCCCTTCCAGCACCCGGTGGGGATCACCTTCCATTACGCTCCTGTCCATAAAAGCCCCCGGGTCTCCTTCATCACCGTTACAAATGACATATTTTTTGTCCCCGGCAGCAGACCGGGCAAAGGCCCACTTCCGGCCGGTGGGGAAACCGGCCCCGCCCCGGCCGCGTAACCCTGAATCCAGGACTTCCTTAATTATGTCATCCGGAGTCATTTCAAAAAGCACTTTTTCCAGGGCCTGATATCCGCCGTGGGCTACATAATCATTGATATCTTCTGGATTGACACGCCCACAATGTTCCAGGGCGATACGCACCTGGTTCTGATAGAAGGGAATATCATCTTCCCGGACCACCACCTGGCCGGTAAGCGGATTATGGTAGAGCAATCTTTCCACCAGCCGGTTGTGCAAAATGTGCTCTTCGATGATCTCCGGGACGTCCTCTTTCTTTACCTTTAAATAGAGCACTCCCTGCGGCTCAAAGCGCACCAGGGGACCCATCTGGCAAAACCCGTGGCAGCCGCTGATATTTAAAGCGGTGGCCGGGTGTTCCACCTCTTGCACCAGCTCTACTTTATAAGGTAAACTCCTTTTAGCCAGTTCCTCCCGAAAGGCTTCATATACACCCAGAGAACCGTTGGCCACACAACCGGTACCGGCACAGATTAAAATACGCAGCTTCTCTTTTTTCAGGGCCTCCCTGGCCCGCTCTGTGAGCGCCTTCAAATCCTGCCTCGATTTAAGCATGGGCTTCCCTCCGTTCTTCCTGGCTTTCCCCCGCTTTTATAGCCCGTAACACCCTTAAAACATCTTCAGGTGTCATCTGTCCATGCACTTCCTGGTCGTTAATGGTTACCACTGGAGCCAGTCCGCAGGCCCCCAGGCAGGATACCGTCTCCACGGTAAACTGCAGGTCACCGGTTGTCTGCTGGCCTTCCGCAAGTCCCAGTTCCTTGCGCAGGGCAAAATGGATCGGTTCCGAACCCCGCACATGGCAGGCTGTGCCGTCACAAACCCGGATTACATATTTACCCTTAGGTACCAGGGAAAACTGGGCATAGAAGGTGGCCACCCCATAGACCACCGCCGGCGGAATATTTAAAGCCGTGGCAATATAGGTCAGTACTTCTTCGGGCAGGTAACGGTATTCTTGCTGCACTTCCTGCAGGATGGCAATCAAATGCGACACCTTACCCTCGTGACGGGCAATAATTTCCTGCAACTTTTCAAACTTTCTGCCCGTTCCTTCCATACAAACCCCTCCAAGTCTTCGAAAGTTTTAGACTTTACCGATTCAAATTTTAATGATTTTTCCGCATACGACAATGAAAGCTAAATAAACAACATAAAATATATAAATCTCATAAATCTCTTTAAAAAAGAAAAAAAACCCGTAGCGGGTTTTGGGAGTTATCACGAACTGAACAAGTTGACCAGGCTGTAGATTTTTAAAGGCCTTCCCACCGTGCCATATCTTAATTCAACCTTAACATAACCGATTTGTTCCAGGTAATCCATGTACCGCCTTACGGTAACCCGGGAAATGCCCACCCCTGTGGCAATTTCCTCCGAAGAAACCCCCGTTTCGTTATGTTCCTCCAGATATGCTAAAATCTGCTTTAAAGTCACTTTATTGAGCCCTTTGGGGAAGTCCGGCCAGAATTCCTGTTCGGATTCATCTTCCCCCATCTGCTCTCCCGGCCGGCCATAGCCGGCTTTTAAGTGCTCCCCTGGCTGGGAAACCGGGTCACAGACAGTGGTTGTACCGGCAGCCGTTTCCTGTCGGGTAGTGAGATGCAAAACCAGCGGCTGGATAACCTCTAAAGTCTCCCTTACCGTCCGGACCAGCTCCGTCATTTGCCCGGTACAGGGCGGTGTAACCCTTCCGGTGAAGCATTCCCCCACATCATTATGCACGGTGTTATCCTGGGGTTGTCTTTGCCGCAAATAAAACCGCAGACCGGCGGCGCCAAGCACCACCGACAATCCCCAAAAGACCAGGTTAAGCCCCATAGCATAACGTATGGCCCCGCCAACCTGCTGGATGTTGCCGGACGCCAGCATTTCGATAATTACCAGGTTATACAGCGTAGCCAGGCCGGTTCCAGCAGCAACCAGCAGGGCAAAGATGAAGATCATATCGTGCCTTGAAAAGTGCATGTTTCTGTCCACTCCCCTGGCTGCAAAGAAAAAGGGTGCTTACTTGCCCCCCACCGCCCTATACCAGTAAAGGCAAAATAATTAATTTGCAAAAGCAAACCCGGCTATTGGCGCAAGCCGGGCTATTTTTTTTACAAAGCGTATACCTCTTCCCCGCTCAGGATACGGATACCCTTTGCCTGCAGGGCGGCAATGGCCTCGTCCAGCTGTTCCACCCGGAACACCACCAGGGCGGCCCTGGAAGCCTTCTGCAAGAAGGCGTACAGGTACTCGATATTCAAACTGGCTTCCTGTAAAACGGCCAGCACCCCGGCCAGCCCGCCGGGCTCATCCACCACTTCCACGGCAATGACATCGGTGGCACTGACGGTAAAACCGGCCTCCTTGAGGACCCGGTAGGCCCGGTCCGGATCGTTGACAATGAGGCGCAGGATGCCAAAGTCGGTGGTATCGGCTATGGCCAGGGCACGGATGTTGATGCCGTTATCCCCCAGTACCCGCGTCACCTGGGCCAAACGCCCCGACTTGTTTTCCAAAAAGATGGAGATTTGCTTGACTTTCATGGGAGAACCCCCTTTCCTTATATATCCGCCGCTATATCTGCCGCCGGTCGACTACCCGTTTTGCCTTGCCTTCGCTGCGGGGGATGGTATTTGGTTCCACCAGCTTGACCCTTGCGGAAATGCCCAGAACGCTTTCGATGCGCTCCCGCAGGCGGTGTTCCAGGTCTTCCAGCTTGCGCACCGTATCACTGAACATATGTTCCGCCACTTCCACCCAGATTTCCAGGTTGTCCAGGTTGGCCTTGCGATCCACCACCAGCAGGTAATGGGGCTCGGTTTCGCCGAACTCCAGGAGCACGCTTTCTACCTGGGAGGGGAATACGTTAACCCCGCGGATGATGAGCATATCGTCGCTGCGGCCGGTAATCCGTTTTATGCGCATATGTGTACGGCCGCAGGCACACGGCTCCGGATCAAGGCGGGTGATATCCCTGGTACGGTAGCGGATGAGGGGAAAGGCTTCCTTGGTAATGGTGGTGATCACCAGTTCCCCCTCTTCCCCGGGAGGCAGCACTTCCCCCGTTGCCGGATCGATAATTTCGGGTATAAAGTGATCTTCCCAAATATGCATGCCCTGTTTTTCAGCGCACTCCATGGCCACGCCGGGTCCCATTATTTCGGACAGGCCGTAAATATCCAGCGCCATGAGGTCCAGTTTTTCCTCCAGCTGCCGGCGCATGCGCTCCGACCAGGGCTCGGCACCAAATATGCCGGCCTTTAAAGGCAGCTTCTTAAAATCCAGCCCCATTTTTTGCCCTTCTTCGGCCATGTACAGGGCATAGGACGGTGTGCAGGTGAGAATGGTGGTACCGAAATCCTGCATGAGCATGAGCTGACGCTGGGTGTTGCCCCCGGAAACGGGGACCACCGTCGCTCCCAGGCGTTCAGCACCAAAGTGCAGACCCAGCCCTCCGGTGAACAAACCATAACCGTAAGCGTTCTGCACCACATCGAATTTGGTAGCACCGGCACAGACCAGTGAACGGGCGATCAGTTCCGCCCAGGTGTAGATATCGTTTCTGGTATATCCCACCACGGTGGGCTTGCCCGTGGTACCCGAGGAAGCGTGCACGCGGACTACATCGCTCATGGGTACGGCAAACAAGCCAAAGGGATAGTTGTCGCGCAAATCCTGTTTGGTGGTGAAGGGCAGTCGCCGCAGGTCCTCCAAAGAGCGGACGGACGAGGGTTTGATACCCATTTCGGTAAACCTTTGCCGGTAAAAGGGTACGTTACGGTAAACACGCTCAATGGTTAGCTGCAAGCGCTCCAGCTGCAGCGCCCGAAGCTGTTCCCGGGACATGGTCTCATGCTCGCGATCCCAGTACACAGGCCCACTGCTCCTTTACTATAAACTCAAAACTCATTCTTAAAGAATACTTCAACAACCACTTCCGGGCATCCTGCTGAAGAAAAAATTTTTCGGTACTTCGTCATTAGCTGGTGTAAATATCTGGCAGGCTGGTAGACAAAAAGAAATTTGTTTCGGAAATTACGGACATCAATCGACCCACAATTTCACCCACAGGCCGATCCTTTGACTGGTCAGTTATTAACAAACTTATTCACATTATCCACAACCAGTAATCCACAGAACCGCCATTCACCCGACCGGAAACCGGTTTTTGCAGGGAACCATTTCAACCCTGAAAGCCTTGATTTTCAAGGCTTCGCGTTTTTCAACGCCTTTTTGCCCGCCGGATTTGCTGTTCCCCAAGGGCCACATTTTTTGTGGATAACTCGGGATAATCCACAGGCTAAAAGCGATAAAATTCCTTCGACAAAGTTTGCTTAAGACGAGAGCAGGGGTAGGCCGGGCTCGGCATTGAGGGTCAGGGGAGCCATCTCTCCCCGCAGGTATTTGTAATAGGCCGCACACCCAATCATGGCCGCATTGTCGGTGCAGAACACCGGCGGTGGGTAAAATACCTCCCGGCCTTCCCGGCGCGCCCGGGACGCCAGGGCCGCCCGCAACCGGCCGTTGGCCGCCACTCCCCCGGCCAGGATTATGGTCGGGCAGTTGTAAGCGCGGGCAGCTTCCATGGTTTTATCCACCAGCACGTCCACCACGGCTTTCTGAAAGCTGGCCGCCACATCGGCGCGGTTTATCTCTTCCCCTTTTCGGCGGCAGCGGTGCAGGTACTGAATCACCGCCGTTTTCAGGCCGCTGAAGGAAAAATCCAGACCATCCAGGGAAGCCCGGGGGAAATCAACGGCCTCTTCGTTGCCTTCCCTGGCCAGGCGCTCAATCACCGGCCCCCCCGGGTAACCCAGCTCCAGCACCCGGGCCACCTTATCGAAAGCCTCCCCGGCGGCATCATCCCGGGTACTGCCCAGCAGCCGGTAATCACCGTGATGCAAAACCAGAACCAGATCCGTGTGACCACCGCTTACCACAAGACAAATGAGGGGGAAGGCCAGATCCGGCCGGACCAGAAAATTGGCGTAGATGTGGCCTTCCAGATGATTAACGGCAATGAGGGGAATATCCAGGGCAAAGGCGATGGCCTTGGCTGCGGCCACCCCCACCAGAAGCGCCCCCACCAGCCCGGGCCCGTGAGTAACGGCCACCGCATCTAAATCGCCAAAATCCAGCCGGGCCTGGTCCAGCGCTTCTTTAATAACATGATTGATTAATTCCAGGTGCTTGCGGGAGGCTACTTCAGGCACTACCCCGCCAAATTTCCTGTGTACATCCACCTGCGAGGAAATAATATTTGAAAGAACCTCAACACCATCCAGCACCACGGCGGCGGCAGTTTCATCACAGGAGGTTTCAATAGCCAGAATCTTGACGCCCATTATACTATTTACCTCTCATAAATAAAATAACAATACTATTATAATACCATAAAAACAATCCCGGTATAACTACCGGGACCTGTAACCAAAGGTGAATAAAAGATGCAGCGGGTTGTCCGGGTGATCACTTACAATATCCACCATTCTGCCGGGGTTGACGGCAAAGTGTGTTTAAAACGCATTGCGGCAGTACTGCAGCAGCATAATCCCGATGCGGTGGCCCTGCAGGAAGTGGACCGCCACCTGCCCCGCAGTTACCTGCGCCACCAGGCCCGGGCGCTGGCCCGGCATTTGAACATGCACTTTGTTTTTGCCCCCACCTTAAGCTGGCTGGGTTTCTGCCAGTACGGCATGGCCATTTTAAGCCGTTACCCCATTCTCGAACACCACTATTACTCCTTACCCGGTGGGCAGGAACCCCGGGGGTTGCAGTCCGCCAGCTTGAACCATGAGACAGGGACATTTTTTTTACTCAATACACACCTTGGTTTAAACTACCGGGAAAGAGACAAACAGGCGGAAGCAATAAGAAAGATCATCAGCTCTTTAGATGGGCCAGTAGTCCTGGCCGGTGATATGAATACGGAACAGCTCGCCTTCCCTGAACTGCCGGTCGCTCCACACGATCCCTTACCAACCTTTCCTTCTTACCGCCCGCAGTTCGCGCTGGACCGGATATTTGCCTCGCGCCACTGGCAAATCACAAAGGCTTTTACTCCCGTCGCCTGCGCTTCCGACCACCTGCCCCTGCTGGTGGAGCTGATACTGGCGCCCCAAAATACCCGCTAATAAGTGAATACCGGATGGCGGCTCTTTCCACCGAAACCGGGCTACTGACCGGCGAGGGGTTCCCCCAGCTCGGCCATCAAATCCCGGAATACCTGCCCGGCACTGTGGTGAATCACCAGTTCGGCCTGAGCATCCCAGGGGGTTGGCTCCCGGTTAATGATCACCACCCGCCGGGCAAATTGCGGCAATTCGGCCGCCGGGTAAACCTGCAGGCTGCTCCCCACCACCAGCATTAACTGGCAGCCGGAAAGTGCCCTGGTGGCTTTGAAAAAGTCCTCACTCATCCGGTCTTCAAACAGGACCACATCCGGTCGCAAAATTCCCCTGCAGGTACCGCAAAGAGGCGGATTCTGCCCCTTTTCAAACTGTTCCACCAGGTGAGAAAAGGGGTAACTTTGTTCACAGTTCATACAGCGGCAAGTGCGCAGGTGGCCGTGAATTTCCCACACCCGTTTTGAACCCGCTTTCTGGTGCAGGCCATCGATATTCTGCGTAATTACCCCCACCAGGTAACCCAGTTCTTCCAGGCGGGCCAGGCCCCGGTGGGCATCGTTGGGCTCGGCACCGCTAAAGACCGCCCAGCGGGAGAGATTTATGTTGTAAAAAGTAGCCGGATCCCGCTTTAGCGCACTCAAACTGGCCGTTTGAATGGGATCATACCTGGTCCACAACCCCGTTCCCGGGCTGCGGAAATCGGGAATACCGCTCTCGGTACTTACTCCGGCCCCCGTCAGGGCAAAGTTACGGTCATGGCGGCGTAAAAGTTCGGCCAGGGTACGGATTTGCTCCTGGTAGGACATGGACATGCTCACTCACCCCCCTGTAACCATAATTGTCGCATTATTAAGATAACTCCCCTCGCCGGAGAAGCGGCAAGGCTTTGCCACCCGCCATCCTCACCGAACAATGCCGCGTTATTTCAGGTAATATTTGCAGTTCACCGGTTGGTCTTGTCGTCTTCCCCGGCGGTTTTTTCCGAAGCCACCAGGGTGCCGCAATAGCTGCAGAATTTACCCCCCACCGGCAGTTCTATTTTACACTGGGGACAAACCAGGGGTTTGGGCTGTAACCTGTCGATTTGCTCCTGTAGGGATAACATATCGGTTTCTACCTTCCGGGTGCTCTGACAAAGGCGTTCGATTTCTGGATCCAGCCCATCTTCGCCTTTGTACCGGCGATAAACCAGCTCTCCCAGGCTTAGAAAATTGTTTTCCAGTTCTTTTTCCATTCGCGACAGCTCAAATTTTAACCGGGTGGCTTCCAGAAATTCACCTGACCGCCTGGTCACCTCCCTGGCCTTATCGCTCAACCCTTTGGCCGTTTCACCTATCCTTTGAAAAATTTCCACGTCGAGAGCCTCCTTTTACGCTTTTAAACCATGGTTATTCGACACGTGCCAGGAAAACTCCTCCCGCACTGGTAGCTTTTGTGATTTAATCCTTCCGTTTTTTAATGGCGGACAGTCCGGATGAAGAAGCAATTACCGGAAAACGGGCAACACACCCGGGAAGCAGGAAGATCTCGGACTAAAAACCCCAGGTCGACAACCAGTCCTGCGCGATCAGGATACGGAACATCTGAATGGCTTCTTCTTCAAAAGATTTATTCCAGCCACTGTCCGGGGCACAATCTCATCAGGCTAAAAATGGTCCACCTGTATGCGAAAAATGGCACACAACAACTCTTCCAAACACTGGTCTTGCCTTTCGGTAGTCATTTGGGGTAATAAATTAAACCCGCAGGCTTATGCGGGCTTAAAAATTCTGATTTTCGGGCTAAGGGTTTTCCACGGCACCATTCAGTTTCACATAGAGCGCCCGTTCACCTTCATCAAATTTGGCTTCGTACTTTCCGCGGGGGCTGATGTTAAAGTGCTTAAAAAAGCCCTTGCCAAAAACTTTAGTTTTCTTGATCTGCATACCCCCCTCTTCCACCGCCCGGATCCGAATTACGTGTGCATCCCGATCATAGGCCAGTTCCACATGCTGCGCGCCCAATTTTTCCCTGGCCACATTGTTCAACACAATTGAACTTTTAGAGAAGGATACCATGGGTGCTTTTTCTGCCCTTTCACCACGGGGTTTGTAAACTTCAAAAGCCATAGATCACATCTCCCTTAGTATTTTTGATGGTATTATAATCTATCATGCCACTTTCGTCAAATCCTAACTTTAATTTTAAAATCCTTTTTAAAGGCGCTGATTATTAACCTAATACCCGAAAACGTTCAAACATTCTTATTCGGAAAACTTGTGCGGGAAAGCAGAGTTAAAGCTATACTCCCCCGGGTTTAGCCACAGGCACAGGACCGGGAATAAATATACTTGACCAATGGCACACTAAATATGTGAATATTTTTAATATATCTATTTCACCGGGCAGCATTGAATATATTGGGAGGGATCCCCTATAATATAACCAAACGGTTGATAACGAGGGGTAAATGGTCGATTATAACGCCCGAACGGTCAGCCCGGGAGGTGGGGACGATGACCAAAAACCAGGTGGAGGTAAAGACTTCAAAAGGGCTGGTGGTCTTTGAAGGACCGGTGACGGACAGCTATATTGAGGGGCTCACCATGAACGCAGGTCTCACCAATTTCCGCCCACCGGACCGCCAGAAAGTGGCGCTGATGCAGATTACTAACCTGCCTGACGGTATGATCTTCCTTGCCCGCCATGAAAATGAAATTATTGGTTACGTTACCTTCCATCACCCCGATGATTTCAGCCGCTGGTCTAAACATCCGCGGGTGCTGGAAATGGGCGGCATTGAGGTAAGCCCGGCATGGCGCGGTTGCGGCGTGGCGGAAAGCCTGTTGAAGGTGGCTTTTTCCCATCCGGCAGTGGAAAACTTCATTGTCATCACCACTGAATATTGCTGGCACTGGGATACCAGAAACACCGGCCTGGATATCTGGGCCTATCAAAAGATGCTTACCAGGCTCTTCGGCAAAGTGGGGCTAAAAAAGGTGACCACCGACGACCCCGAAATTCTGGAGCACCCCGCCAATGTGCTCATGGCCAGGGTGGGGCAAAATGTAAGCAAAGAAGACATTATGCTGTTCGAAGAAATGCGTTTTCTCCGCAAATACAGGCAGGTGGCCAATTTGACGTAGCATCCCACCCGGTTGTTAAGCCGGGTTTTTATTTTAGAGATACAGCCGCTAAACCCTAATTAAAACCAAAACCCAGTGTCCCAGCCCCTGACAAATAACAGAAACTACCATGCTGCTGGGAACAGCTGGCGTTTAGATTGACCATATCCACCAGTGGTTCAGCATCATAACGTTGCCGGGGGTAACCTTCAGGTTGGTGATGATTTTGTTCTCCATGCTCTCTGTGAAATGTACTCTATACCCGTTGCACTTTTGGGCGGCCGATTTAACGCCGTGGCAGGCCCCGGGGTCAAAGGACGAAATGACCCGGTCCGGGTGGGTTCTGAGCAGAATCGTCACCGGCGGGTGAAAAACAAAAAAGGACCGGGCAAAAATAACCCGCCATATCAGGCGGGCATTATGTTTGCTTACTCCATCATGCAACGATATACCGTGACAGGCGGGCGTCCCCGGCCGCTGTCCCTGCGGAGTATGGCATTTCCTTAATACTTTTTTACGCCTCCCCGTACCTGGACAGCACTTTTGTTGCCGACCGGTCTTCCGGACGGAAGAGAAAGTTGTTCAATAGAGCTGTAACTTCCTGTATCTTGATGCGCCCCAGCAGTACATTTTCTACCAGGTTGTTCATAGTACCCCTTCAGTATTCAATGCCTTTCCGGGCCTCAACGCCGTCATAATAGGGATGGTTGATCAGGTGCATTTCGGTAACCACGTCGGCCGCCTTAATGATTTTGGGATGGGCATACCGGCCGGTGAGAATCAACTCCACGTGGGAAGGCTTGTTTTTGATCAGGTCTAAAACCGCATCCAGAGGGACCAGGTCAAAATCAACAGCCACATTGATCTCATCCAGGATAACCAGGTCATAATCACCTTTCAGGATCACCTTGCGGGCCATATCCAGACCCTGCCTGGCCAGGGCGATGTCTTCCGGCGAGGGATTTTCCTTATCTACAAATGTTTCCAGGCCGGATTGCACGATGGTCAGGGCGGGTAAATACTTTTCGGCCGCCTTGATCTCGCCATATTCTTTGCTCCCCTTCATGAACTGAAGCATGAATACCCGGTAGCCGTGGCCGATGGCCCGGAAGGCCAACCCCAGGGCGGCGGTGGTCTTGCCCTTGCCGTTGCCGGTATACACGTGCACGTATCCTTTTTCCAGTCGCTGGCGGTTCATGGTATGTCTCCTTTGATAAAAATCTCGAAACTCTCTTTATGTTTCGGGTTTCGGTGTTTCCGGTAAAATTCGGCGCAGAGAGGGGAAGTCCTTTATCTTTTTAGATCATAATACTAACAAAATAATACTAACAAATAATACTATCAAAGGAAACAGTAGGAATTGGTTAAGGCTCGCTTTTCGATCCATGGAAGCCTTTGTAATCAAAGGCTATTTTGCAGGTCGCTCACAAAAAACACAAAATAATAGAATAATTAAAAATTCTTCCAACGCACTTTTTTCATGCGCTCTAAAGGCTTAAAGTCATTTTAACAGCCAGTTAGGCAAGGACAGGCTTAAGGTCGGGAAATAGGCAGTAACAATAAGCACAATTATTGCTGCAATCAAAAAAGGTATCAAAGGTGCTATGACTTCCTTTATGGTGGTATTACCTATGCGACAAGCCATCAAAATGTTTAACGCCATGGGCGGAGTGATGAGGCCTACACAAAGATTTACTTGCATCCAAATACCAAAATGAACCAGGTCCATACCAATCTCTTTAATCAGAGGTAAAAATATAGGTGTGGTGATGGCAATAATAGTAATGGTCTCGAGAAAGGTACCTAAGATGAGGTAAATAACATTTAAAAGCAATATTATGATAAAGGGATTACTGGTAATATTAGTAATGGATTCCGAGACTAAAGCTGGAAGCTGTTGAACAGTCATAATCCAGCCGAAAACCCCCGCTAAACCTATAATAAACAATATGACAGTACTGGTTATGGCCGAACCAGCGGAGATGTTAACAAGGGTTTTCCAGCTAACGCTGCGATATAAAACGGTAGCAACCAGTAATCCGTAGGCTACAGCTACGGCGCCAGCCTCAGTGGGGGTAAAGATCCCACTGTAGATGCCCCCCAAAATGATCAAGGGCATGATAAGGGCCGGGAGAGCCTCCTTTCCTGTCTGCCAATGGTTTTCCGCAGGGCCGGCTTCCATAGTTTTTGCTACCGGGGGGGAATAATATTTATGCACCACAAGCCTGTGAACTAACGCAAAGGCCAGACACATAAGTAAACCCGGAACAATGGTAGCCAAAAATAAGGCTCCCACGGAGACTTCCGCATTTATCCCGTAAACTATGAGGGGAATGGAGGGCGGGATCAGGATACCTAAAAATCCTGAGGCCGCAGACAGCGCAACAGCATAATTGGGTTTATAGCCCCGTTTAACCATTTCGGGGATCATAATGCCACCGATGGCTGCAACGGTGGCCGCCGAGGAACCCGAAATAGCTCCGAAGAAGGCACTGGCCACTATTGTAACGTAACCCAGGCCACCTTTAAACCGCCCCACAAATAGCTGTACAAAATTGATTAGTCTCCATGAAAGACCTCCTTCTTTCATTATGTCACCGGACAAAATAAAGAAAGGTATGGCCATGAGGGGAAAAGAATCGATCGACGCAAAAGTTCGGGCCGGTAGTATAGTTAATGAGGAGGAAGCCTGGGCCAAAAGAAACAACAGGGAAGTTAAACCAAAACTAAAAGCAATAGGGAGGCCAGCAAAAACCAGGATAAAAAAGCCTGCCAGGATAAAGACCACACTGTTCATGAGTAACGAACCTCACTTTTCTTTTGATGCTTTTTTTCGAGCGAAAAGTGTCACCAGCTCATGAAACGCATGTATCACTATTAACCCACTCCCGACCAGAAGAACACTGTATACCGCTCCCATAGGCACTTGCATGGCAGGACTAACCTGGCCTATTTCCACCTGGTCTATTATCAACTCATATGACGATAATCCAAATGCAAAGGCAAAAACAGCTATCAACAAACTGACCAGGGCATGGAGAATATCTTTTACCCTTTGGGGTAATAAGAAATCCAATACATCGACCCTTAAATGGGCCTGCTTGCTGATGGCCAGTGCAGCTCCGATAAACACCATCCAAACCATGAGATAACGAGCAAACTCTTCAATCCAGAAAAGAGGGATTTTGAAGACGTAGCGGGTCACGACCTGAACAAAACCAGCAGCGGCCATGAGCAAAATCAAGCATGACACCGCTACGCCTTCTGCTTTAACCAGAAATTTCATTGTGCTTTCGCCTCTCTATATTTAAGCATTTCATTGATCATATCTTTACCCACTATACCTGCCATGGCCTCATAGGTCGGTTGGGCGCTCTCCTGGAACTGTTTCAGGCTTTCCGGACTCAGTTGCCGGATGACCTGCACCCCCGCCTGTTCCATTTTGGTCAGGTATTCTTCAGCCTTCTGCCGGTTATATTGTCTTTGTTCCCGGCCAACTTCAATTGCCAGCTTTTTCATGGTCTCCTTGAGATCTTGCGGGAGCTTATCCCACGTCTTTTTACTCACCACTACCGCTAGAGGGCAGTAAATATGATGAGAGATAGTGTAATACTTTTGAACTTCATAAAACTTTGAGCCATAAGTCAGCACACAGCCATTGTCCTGCCCATCGATAACCTTCTGTTGTAGAGCAGTATACACTTCGCTAAAGGCCATAGGTGTAGGAAGGGCTCCCAGTCGCTTGAACCAGTCCAGGGAAGGCTGGTTTTCCACAATTCGCATCTTCAAACCCTTTAGATCTTCTGGTTTGGTAATGGGACGCACATTATTTGACAGGTTACGCCAATCGTTTTCCCAATAAGCCAAAATTACCAGGCCCTTTTTATCAGCAGCTTCAGCAAGTTTACTCCCTATCGGTCCCTCCAGGATCTTGTCTACCACCGCGTTATCTTGAGGGAAAATATAAGGCAGATCCCAAAGGCCGAGCTCAGGTACAAAGTTATTCATGGCAATTGTGCTAATCAACCCCATTTCCAGGGTACCCTGTTGTAAGCTCTCAGTCATGGCTCTATCAGCGCCTAACTGGCTGGCAGGATAGGTTTTAATTTTTACGCGATTATTAGTCTCCTTAGCTACCAAATCGGCATACTTGAGCGCATATTTCTCCCATGGGTGTTCAGGATCCGCCGGACCGACATGTCCGAGCTTCAGTTCAAAGGTCGTTGTTTCTGGCTTACCAGCTTCTTTTCCCCCGGTTCCCTTGTCTCCGCAGCCTGTCATCACTATAAGCAGGATACTGAGAAGCAAAACTATTACCCAACGGCCTCGCACCTTAAGATCCCTCCTAAATTTTAGTAATCACAAAATGTTTAACAAAAGTATCCACCTGATCTGTTGCCATCCGAACCTGCTCATACCACCGGGTTGATATAGGACTCTTAATTTATTAAATCACAGTATATTACTCACCTCCTTATTTTAATGTTTGTAACATTTCTTCAAAAGACACAGTCTAACATTTTTGAAATATTTTTAACCTTTTTGATAATTATTACCTTCTGCATTTTAACCCACCTGATCGCCTCAGCTTACCCCATTATTTCTCCCGGGTTCAAAAGCCTGTACATTCCTTTGTTCAGCTATTAAATATTCTCTACAATCATGGCCATTCCCTGGCCCCCGCCAATGCACATGGTTACCAGACCGGTTTGCAAATTTTTTCTCTTCATTTCGTGCATAATGGTGACCACCAGCCTGGCCCCCGTGCAGCCTATGGGATGCCCCAGAGAAATACCACTGCCCAACGGGTTGGTTTTTTCCAGGGTGAGGCCAAGTTCCCTCATACAGGCCAGGGCCTGTGCGGCAAAGGCTTCATTCAGTTCCACCACGTCTACATCCTGGATGGTCAGTCCGGCCTTTTTCAGGGCTTTTCTGACGGCCGGAACCGGCCCGGTGCCCATGTAGGCCGGATCCACCCCGCCGGAAGCGCAGGCTTTAATCGCTACCCAGGGCTTTAGCCCCAGCTCCTTCGCCTTCTCCCGGGACATCAGCACCACTGCCGCTGCGGCGTCATTTATGCCCGAGGCGTTGCCCGCGGTCACTGTTCCATCGGGCCGGAAGACCGGGCGCAATTTGGCCATCTTTTCCATACTGGTATCCATAGGCCGCTCGTCGGTGTCAAAGACTGCCGGCTCGCCTTTCTTCTGGGGCAGGGGTACGGGCACAATTTCTTCTTTAAAAAGCCCTTCTTTAATGGTTG
>DYEX01000023.1 GCA_020725525.1 Desulfovirgula sp. | reverse complement strand
TTCAGTATGGCAACAGTTAAAAGGTGGCTACAGGACTCTGTTGCAGACAGATATCGGGTTACATTATCAAAAACTATCGCCCATAATTACTGGGTTTAATGCCTTTAAATTGTTCTTCGGTTTGTCTTAGAAATTACTGTTCAAGCGAAAAATGCCAGCAGCCGGTCTCCTCATCTTTTACATGCAGTCCTTCCGCCAGGAGCAGCGACCTGTACACCGCTACCTCGGGGCCAAAGCCCCGCAGCCCAAGCCGCTCTTCGCCAGCCCTGGTAACCATCGCTTCCACCAGCTCACGCCGTGCTCGTGCGGCAGCGCTGGATAGGTGATCATAACTGATCATCTCATTACCTATACGCGGGCATTTGCAATAATACCGGTCGCACAGTTCAGACAGCGTGGCTGACAGTTCCCTGGCATTATGTATTTCTATCCGTCTTCCTTCTGAATACCACAGGACGTCCTCTGAGCCTGGCGAGTAAAGTCTGGCAAAGTGCTCACGAAACTGCTGTTCTGCTACCTTGATCCGGAACTTGACTTCTTTTCTTGCCACACTGTCATGAACAAGTTCGGGGCTTTCCTCGAGCACTGAACGAGCAGCGGCTACCTCCAAAGCAAGTTCATGAAGAGTTGACCGGGAAGGGACGTATGCCACCAGCAGCGGCCGACCATCACGGCACACCTCCGGAACAAAACTCGGTTCTTTAAGCGTGCCGAAACAATACAGGAAGAGCCCATCGAAGCCCTTTTTCGGGGCTAGATCGCCTGTAAGCAATTCCACATCCAGCCAGCGCCGTTCAAAACGCCTGATGGTTCCTGTTTTGTGAGCATAACGGGAGGCAATAACCGGGGAAAGCGGCAGGTATTCCTGCAGAAGCGCATCAAGTGACCCGATGGACAATTTCATTTTCCTTTCCCGGAGCGCCCCGTACACGTCAAAGTCGGAGCCTTCCCACAACCGGTACTCCCCGGCATATTCCCTATGATATGTGTCCTTGAATGCAGCGAAAAGCTTCTGGGAGTCAATGACTTTCTGCTCCCGGAGCGATTCCAGTCTGGCGATAAGTTCATCCTTATTGGGCAATTCGGAAGCAGCCAGCGCATTGTGCAATCCACGTGCCAGAGTGTCGTTCACCGGCTCGTAAGCAGCTGTCACGGGAACCTGAAAAAATCCCGCTTTTCCAACCATCCTGCTCATACTACTCGGCAGTAATTTGATAATCCTCAATCAGGCCTATGTACTCAAAATCTCGTTCCAGATTAACCGAACGAACGATATTCATATCCGGGAATATAAAATCCAATAGTTTCATCTTCTTACAGCTCCATCATAATATTTCTGAAGCGCATCCCAATATAGCGCCTTAGGTTCACCATCGAAATAGAGTTGCAGGCTACCCGTAGTCTCGATCAAGGAAATACCATTCAATTCCCTTGCTGCTGTATAAAGATAGGATCCCACCGCACTTTCCGGTACTTTGAAGACTACACCCGGAGAGTTGAAATCGTAGGTCAACCGGTGAAGAGATATGGTCCTTTGTTTTGCCGATACATAAGAATCTATGTAAGAAAAACACGCAGCGGCAAATATCAGGGGCGGAAGGCTTTGCTTTTCCGTGGTATCAAAGCAAACTGAATTCTTCTCTTCTGCTTTGCGAATAATCCCAAGCTGTGTGAATGGGCATTCAATCTCAGATTCTTTTTCTAACGGCACGTCGGCGTACATCCGGATGATGCAAGAAGCATCCCTTTCAAAAGAATTTTCGGATATTGTTTTAAAGCTCGAATATTTCTGAGCGGCACTGAATATCACTTTGGTGAGTTGTTTGATGTCAAAACTCCAGAGGTTGCATTTATTAAAGGCCAGCGTCCAGCTAACTGCCTCGAGACGCGGTACAAAAAGCTGCCAGTGCAGCAACCATAAGGATGCCACATCCTCCAGGAAAGGGTCCCAGCCGTTATCATCAAGAAGTCTACGCCCCAGTTCGGTCGGCACCATGCAGCCATTGTGAGCAGGCTCAATCAATTTGAACGCTTGACACCAGAACCGGATAGAACTAACCATGTTCTTTCCTACACCAAGCCGCTCTATTGCATCAGAAGCTTTAAAAACGTTGCCATCCTGGATTACGGCGTCATACCCTTTTTTCAACCACCCATATCTAGGAGTGAAAGTTTCATGTCTTCCCAGTCTACCCTGTACTATATGGCCGTCCGTATTCAATATTTCAGCCTGCATGCCTGTCGCTCCATCCCTTCATTAAACCGCAATAATTACGAAAATACGCATAGGCAAAAAAACTTTAAACACTAAGAACGGCACATCAGGCCTACCTGCCCCATCTATTTTTTAGACCCTCCCGCGCTGAAGAACCTTTCTTCAGGTCCGAAGAAGAAAGCAATATGAGCAAAGTGGAGGATAAATAACAACATTTCATAATGATTTTCTACAGCAAACACGCGATCTCCTTGTTTAAAAATGTCAACCTTTGTCGAAAGATGTCAAAAAACTAAAATAAACGGCGTTATCCCCCTGCAAAGGTTTCCACCAGAAGATGCAAATTTCCAATACTCACCGCCTTTTCCGACACCCACTCCGGCGCAGCCCCCGCCACATAAAATCCTAACAGCTTGTTGCAACGCACTTCGTCGTTCAGCACCGGGATTTGATCCTCCTTACGTGCTTCCTGGAAATCCTACAAGGAACCATGCTGAAGGTAGTGGAGTAACAAAAAGCCCCGGCAAAAATTCTTACCGGTGCTACTGTTCTCTGACCATGATATAGCAGACTTTAAGCCTTTCACCAAACAACCTCTACCGGATAACTGGCAATTTTGGGATCTGCAGTTATAATGGGCAGATTTTCTAACTGAGCCTGG
>DYEX01000163.1 GCA_020725525.1 Desulfovirgula sp. | reverse complement strand
GGTCTGTCCTTTTTTAGCTGCCTTTTATTGTCAGAGTAATTTTTGATCATTTTTTAGCGATAGTTCAGGGCTGATTTCCCATTCATGTTCCTCAGAAGTTATTTCTTACCAGCTCGGAATCTGAATTTTGCAGGTTACACAAAAACCATTTCCAAAAGAATATCTACAAAAAGCGAGTCAAACAAGGTTTTTGATGAGCAAACGAGCAGACCTTGCCAGGGCCTGGGAGATGATGCGGCATTTAATTATCGTAAGGCATCAGGTGGGGAGACAATCTTGCCTAATTACTAACCCTGCAGGCGGGGGATAACGAATATCGGACCAGAGGAGTAACCGATTCCAGAACGTCTTTACCATAAACAAGAACTGGGTGCCCTGGCTAAAATTCGCCAGCGTTACCCCATCTGAAGTAGAGCGTTATCTAGCCCGGCTGATCCAGGCCAGCCGGGCTGTTGTTACGTTAAAAGCAATTGACCCTTATTTTTTATAATTGTTCCACCCCCTGCCGGTCAACGCCGGCCAGCAGCTCCCTCACCCCGCCCCGGCCCGGTATGACCAGATCCGGCGCCAAGTCGGCCAGGGGCACCAGGACAAAGGCGCGCTCGTGCATGCGCGGGTGGGGAACCATGAGAGCGGGTTCATCAATGACCTGCCCGTTGTAAAGGAGCAGGTCCAGGTCAATCACCCGGGGGCCCCAGCGCACACCCCGCACCCTTCCCAGGCGGTTCTCCACTTCCAGGCAGGCAGCCAGCAATTCCCGGGGCGAGAGGGTGGTTTCCACTTCCGCCACGGTATTGACAAACCAGTCCTGATCCGTATAACCCACCGGGTCGGTGCGGTAAAAGGGGGCCACCCTCAAAATTTTAACCCCCGGCACCCGGCCCAGCAGTTCCAGGGCAGCCTTTAAATTGGCTTTTTTCTCCCCCATGTTCGATCCCAGGCCGATATAGGCTATAACTTCCATCTCAAGCCCTCCATATGGAACATGCCAATCTCGTAAGTTTTTTTACCTTTTCTTGTTCACTGGAGAAATCGTCATACGATAAAAACCGGTTCAGTTATTTAAGGGAACAGCGGCACCGGCCGCCGGACGGGCAGGAATGACCAGGCCGCGCTATTTCAGTCATGAGGTTGTAAGGGTGGATGCTCCAAAAAATAACCCCGCAGCCGCGGCCGGCGGGTGAGTGACCGGAAAAACTAAACATGTGGATATTTCTCCTCAGCGCCGGCGGTGGATCTCCACCGCCATATATTCAAAATGGCCGGGCACCGGGGCGCCGGGTTTCTTTACCCGGACCAGCACCTCGTTTACCGGAAAATGTTCCAGGATGGCACCGGCCACCTTTTCCGCCACCGCCTCAATCAGACGGCAGGGGGCACCGGTAACAACTTCTTCCACCACCCGGAAAACCCGGGCATAGTTCACCGTCTGTTCCGGATCATCGGCCCTGCCAGCGGGGGCCAGGTCCAGGGACAGTTCCACATCGACAATGAAGCGCTGGCCCAGGTGCTGTTCCTGGGGTAAAACTCCGTGATAGCCGTAAAATTCCATACCTTTTAAAATTAATCGGTCCACTGGCTTTCACCCCAAAACCGTATAATCCAAACCCAAAAAAGAATTAAAGGCGGCAATCACTAACAGCCGCCAGTCTTACCCTTCCCCGCAGGCACAGCGCGCGGGCTTCCGACGCACGATGGCGTCGGTCATGCGGGCCACCCGCACCATTTCCTTTACATCGTGCACCCGCACGATGTCCACCCCGGCGGCAATGCCAACGGCCACCGTGGCCGCCGTACCCTCCACCCGCTGGTCCACGGGCAGGTCCAGGGTCTTGCCGATCATCGACTTCCGGGATGTCCCCAGCAATACCGGCAGCCCCAGGCAGGCCAGTTCCGAAAGCCGGTTCATAACCTCCAGGTTCTGCTCCACGGTTTTGCCAAAACCAATCCCCGGGTCAATAATGATTTTATCCCTGCTTATGCCGGCCTCCCCGGCTATGGCAATACTTTCCCGGAAGAAGCGGATTATATCCCCCATCAGGTCCTCGTACTCCGTGCCCCTCTGGTTATGCATGAGGATCACGGGGGCATCGTAGCGGGCCACCACCGCCGCCATTTCAGGATCGGCCCGCAAGGCCCACTGATCGTTGATGATGTGGGCGCCAATTTCCAGGGCCTCCCGGGCCACCGCGGCCTTGGTGGTATCAACGGATATGGGCACCGGGATCTCCTGCACCAGCTTTTCCAGAACCGGGATTACCCGGCGCATTTCTTCATCCACCGTTACCGGCGTGTGCCCCGGCCGGGTGGATTCCCCGCCCAGATCGATAATATCAGCCCCGTCCTCCACCAACCGGTGGGCATGCTCCACCGCCCGCGATGGTTCGCTGAACCTGCCGCCGTCGGAAAAGGAATCGGGGGTTACGTTGAGAATGCCCATGACCAGTGTCCTTTCCCCCAGCACCAGTTCCTTTCCCCGACAGCTCAACCTTCTGGCGGGCCGTCCCTCCAGGTGCTGCAGGACACGGCGGATCTCCTCCGCCAGGGCGGACAAACCGAAGGGCTGCATCTTGAGCTTGGCCAGCAGGGCGTCAAACTGCTTCAGGGTGCCCATGAGCAGCACATCGGTTTTATCCACCGCATGGTCGACTACTCCCCGGGCCACGGCCGCCTCCCCACCTTTAGCCAGCATTTCCTGCTTGAGAATATTGCCCTGGACGGGGGTCAGGCCGCTGATTTTTAAAACCCGGTGGACCGCTTTGGGGGCCATTAACCGGCAGCCGGCCTGGTCCGCCCCCACGGCAGCTATTTCCTCCAGGGCCTGGGCCCGGTTTTTTATTTCAATATTCCGTACCTGTACGGGCAAAATAAATCACTCCCGGGCATCTCTTATATAATTACTTTCAATAAACCAGCGTCTCCCGCAGGGTGTCCATACTATCAGCCTTGTAACATTCATTACGGGCGGCACAAAGGGCACAGGGGCGAGCCAGGTCATCGGCCCGGCATAAGAGACGCCCCAGCAAACCTCCCCGGGGCTCTCCCCGGCGGTGGGCGGCAATAGCCCGGGTAATCACCTCAATTTCGTGGGGCAGAAATCCTGCCCGCTCCAGCACCGGCCGGGCCAGGCGGGCCCCCGTCAGGGCATGGTCTTCCCCGGTGTCATACTGCTGCCAGCGGGCGATGTCGTGCAACAGGCCGGCAGCATAAACTACCTCTTTGGCCGCCTGGTGGTTATCCAGACGATTTTGGCAAATGAAATCAACCAGTTGATTCCCTTCCACCATTAAAATATAGCAAATCCGGGCCACATCCAGCATATGCTGAAAATCGTGGCGACAAAAGGGCCTGTCCACTTCCCGGGCCGCGTTCTGCTCCAGGCAGTACCGGTAAAAACTATCCCCAATAATCCGTCCCACCCGCTGCACCGCACCCACCCCGCCCTGTGGGCAGAACTTTTTTACCCCAAAGAAATATGGGGAAAATCCGTCTGTGTTCGGTTATACCTGCTCCTGCCCGTAACGCCTTTGCCAGCGCTGGCAGCCAAAGGGGTTGCCCTCCTGGTCGATACGGTAAAAGTCGGTGCCCCCACAATTAGGGCAAACCATTTCGGACCCCCGGGGACCCTGGCCGCAGGGCAACTCCCACTCGTGGCCGCAGCCATCACAGTGAAAGCGGCGCACAACCAGCTGGAAGTTACCGCCCTCCACCCGGATGGCCTTGCCGTTAACCAGCGCCTCGGCCACCTTGGCACGGGCAGCACTTAAAATACGGTGGTAGGTAGGACGGGAAACCCCCATCCTCTCGGCACAGGCCTCCTGCTCCAGGCCCAACAGGTCCTTTAAGCGTATGGCTTCCAGTTCTTCAACGGTAAGGCCTACCTCCTCCAGGTCCCGCAGGGGCACCCCCGCAGGCTTGAAGAAGGTAAGCCGGGGTAAAAACTCCACCCGTCGGCATTTTGGCGGTCTAGACATGAACCAACACTCCTAACTAAACTACATTTTTTAGAAAAACCCTGCACCGTCCCTGCCAGGCACCATTGCCTGATGAGGTTGTTTACCATCGATATCATTATAATGGCAGGCTGAACAAATGTCAATTTAATAACCAGATAGTTCGTATTTTCCCGACGTCATTTTGAACAAAAATACACCCCGACAACCCGGGGTGTATTTGTCAAACCTTGTGTTTTACCTTGTATACCTTAGAACAGACCGATAACCTTTCCGGTATTTACGTCTACGTCGATTCTCCGGAAGGCAGGATCGGAGCTGGTTCCGGGCATCAGGCTGATGGTACCGGTCATCGGGCAGAGGAACTTGGCACCGGCAAAGATTAAGACGTCACGCACCGGCAGCACCCAACCCTTGGGTACACCCTTGGCATCCGGGTTATGGCTCAAGCTCAAGTGCGTCTTCACCATCATGGTGGCAAAGTCGCGGTATGCGGGGTTTTCTTCGATCGCCTTAGCCTTGGCTTCAGCTTCCGGCGTCCAGACTACACCGTCGGCCCCGTAAACTTCCTTAGCGATAACTTCGACCCGCTGCCGCAGCGGCATTTCCAGCGGGTAGAGGAACTTGAAGTCCACCGGGTCGTTGCAGGCATCGATGACGGCATCGGCCAGTTCCAGAGCACCTTCGCCACCCTTGAGCCAGTGCTCGGACACCGCGCAGCGGGCGCCGGCCTGCTCTACCAAACGGCGTACCAGCTTGATTTCCTCGGGTGTGTCGGTGTAGAAGGAGTTGATGCAGACCACCGGATTGATGCCGGCCTTCTTGACAATGCCGATGTGATGCACCAGGTTCTCGATGCCTTTCTCCAGCAACGGCAGGTTTTCCCTGGTGTACTCTTCGGGGATCGGCCGGCCCGGCACGACCTTCGGCCCGCCGCCATGCATCTTCAGCGCGCGAATGGTTGCCACGATTACAGAAACGTTGGGCACCAAACCGCTCATGCGGCACTTGACGTTCCAGAATTTCTCGAAACCGATGTCGGCGGCAAAACCGCTCTCGGTAACGTGGTAGTCAAACATCTTCAGCCCGATCCGGTCGGCAATAATCGACGACTGGCCAATGGCGATGTTGGCAAACGGACCGGCATGGACTAACACCGGCTGGTACTCCACAGTCGAGATCAGGGTGGGGTTGATGGTGTTGCGCATGAAGGCGGTCATGGCACCGGCCACTTCCAGGTCACTGGTGGTAACCGGGTTGCCCTTCATATCGTAGGCCACGATGATCTTGCCTATGCGTTCGCGCAGATCTTTTAGATCGTTCGCCACCGCCAGGATGGCCATAAGCTCGGAACTGACGGCAATCTGGAACTTGGACTGCATCATGTAGCCGTCCATCCGGCCGCCGATACCGATGATGATGTTACGCAGCGCCTGGGCACAGAAGTCGATCGTCCAGCCCATTTCCACCCGGGTGGGGTCGATATTCAGGCGGCGCAGGTTCCGCTTGGCCAGCTCGGCATCATCGTAGTTCCGCTCGTGCTGCATGCGGGCGGTAAGGGCCACCATGGCCAGGTTGTGGGCGTTGGTGATGGCGTCGATGTCGCCGGTGAGGCCCAGGGAGAATTCGGTCATGGGAATGAGCAGGGCATTGCCGCCACCGGCCGCCGTCCCCTTGATGTTCATGGTGGGCCCGCCGGACGGCTGGCGGATGCAGCCACCCACGTTCTTGCCCCGCTTACCCAGGCCCTCGATCAGACCCATGGTGGTCGTGGTCTTGCCCTCACCGAGCGGGGTGGGAGTGATGGCCGTCACCTCTATGTACTTGCCGTCTGGCTTGTCCTTAAGACGATTGATAATTTTCATGAAGTCCAGCTTGCAAATGCGCCCGTACGGAATGACCTCGTCCTTCTCTAGGCCCAGCCGCTCCCGCCACTCCTCGGGCGTGGGCATGTTCTTCTCCGCTTCCTCGGCGATCTGCCAGTCCGCCATCTTGGTGGCATCGTAGGGCATGGCTCTCAAACTCCCCCTCTTCCCCTGTGGAAAGATTCGTTTCTGTTCGCCAAATTCCAAGTAGTCACAATCACATGCACCCGCGCCTCTCACCCCCTGATGCCAATAATAAAGCCGCACCCGCCTGACTCACCGCTCCGGAAGCTAACCCCAAACCGGGGAGCCCGGACGCGGCCCGAACCGCGCCAGGTGAGTAATCCGGCGCCGGATGCGGCCCGTCCGGAAGTGCCAGCCTTGCGGTTGCCTTTGCGGCCGGGTCCGGAAACCTTCTTCTGGCCATGCTATGTGTGAATTTCGCCGCACTTAACTTTTTTCCTGCCGGACCGGCCAAAAAATTTCTCCCGGCCCGGATCCGGGCCCCGGATGTCGCATCCCGCTAGCAGAGTTCCTCGCCGGGTGCCAGGCCCTCTCCGGCGGCAAATTCAACCGCCGGCACCTTGGGCCCGCCCGGCACCTGCACCCGCTTTACCAGCAGTTGCCCCCAGCCCGTGGCCACCACGAAGCCCTCTTCCTCGAGGCTCACCACCCTTCCCGGCCTCAAAGGCGGATCGTCCCGCTCCAGGCGCCAGGGCCGGGCCTCGTGGATGAGCAGCTTGCGGCCCCGCCAGGTGCAGTGGGCCGCGGGAGAGGGCACGCTGCCGCGGATCAGGTTGTATACGTGGTGGACGGGCTGGCGCCAGTCGATGCAGGTGTGCTTTTCCGTGAGCAGGGGCTGGTAGGAGGCAAGCCGCGGGTCCTGGGGGATGCGGGGGGCCTTGCCTTCGCGGATGAGGCGGACGGCCTCGGCCACCAGCCGCACGCCCAGGGGGAAGAGCTTGTTGTAGTAGAGGGTCACGGTGGTGTCGTCGGGGTCTATGGAGACGCTTTCCCAGAGGATGATGTCGCCGGTGTCGATGCCCTCGTCGATATAGTGTATGGTTACGCCGGTCTCCCTCTCGCCGCAGATAATGGCCCAGGCAATGGCATTCCCCCCTCGGTACTTGGGTAGCAGCGAAGGGTGGTAATTGATGCCGCCGTGGGTGGCCAGTTGAATGACCGACGGCGGTACGAAGTCGGTCACGAAGACGAGCACGAGCAGGTCCGGGTTTCTGAATTTCACCCATTCGTAGACCTCGGCGTCGCGCAGACGCCGGGGTTGCAGCAGGGGTAGCCCGAGTTCTAACGCCAGTTCCTTGAACGGATTGGGCCTTCCGGTATCGGGCACGGTGATGGCCCCGACCACGTTCTCACCCTGGTTGACCAGGGCCTGGAGGCATTCCCGCCCGAAGGGCGCCTGGCCGATTACCACGAGGCGCACACTGTTCGCCCTCCCCTAAGGGTCTTCGTAAACCCAGCGCTCGTCCTCCCTGCGGTAGGAAATCAATTCGTCCGGCCGGAAGAACAGGGCCACCTCCCGCGCGGCACTCGCCGGGCCATCGGAGCCGTGAACCACGTTGCGGCCCACGTCCACGCCAAAACGGCCCCGGATGGTGCCGGGTGCCGCCTCCAGGGGGTTGGTGCTGCCCATCATCTGTCGGACCGCCGCAATCACCCCCTTACCCTCGATTACCATGGCCACCACCGGGCCCGACGTGATGTGGGCCACCAGCGCTTCATAGAAGGGCTTGCCCCTGTGCTCGGCATAGTGCTCTTCGGCCATCTCCCGGGAGAGCCGCAGCATTTTGAGCCCCACGATCTTGTAACCCTTCTCTTCGAAGCACGTGATGACCCTGCCCACCAGATTGCGCTGCACGCAATCGGGTTTCAGCATGACAAAGGTCCGCTCCATCAAGACGCCTCCTTACTCTCCTTCAGGCTCCCGGCCCCCTCCATCAGCCGGTTGAACTCCTCGGCCTCCAGGGTCTCCTTCTCCATGAGCTTGCCGGCCACCAGGTGCAGCGTGCTCAAGTTCTCCTCCAGCAAGGTTTTGGCGCGCTGGTAGCACTGATCGATGATCTTGCGCACTTCCTGGTCTATGGCGAAGGCCACCTCTTCGCTGTAGTTCCGGTCCCGGGCCAGGTCCCGCCCCAGAAACGGGGTATCCTGTTTGCGGCCGAGGGTAAGGGGCCCCAGTTCCTCGCTCATGCCGTATTCCATGACCATCTTGCGCGCGATTTCCGTGGCCCTTTCCAGATCGTTCTGGGCCCCGGTGGAGATCTCCTTGAGCACCAGCATCTCGGCCACGCGGCCCCCCATGAGCATGGTGATCTGGTCTAACAACTGGTTCTTGGTCATGTAGTGGCGGTCTTCCTTGGGCAGCAGCAGGGTGTACCCGCCCGCCCGGCCACGCGGTATGATGGATACCTTGTGCACCGGATCCGTGTTGGGCAGCAGGTAGCCCACGATGGCATGTCCCGCTTCGTGGTAGGACACCAGTTTCTTTTCCCGCTCGCTGATGACCTTGGATTTCTTCTCCGGCCCGGCGATGACCCGCTCGATGGAATCCTCCAGTTCGGCCATGCCGATGCGCTTCTTGTTCATGCGGGCCGCCAGCAGCGCGGCCTCGTTTACCAGGTTGGCCAGGTCCGCGCCGGTGAAGCCCGGCGTCCGGCGCGCCAGCACGTCGATGTTGACGTCCTCGGCCAGGGGCTTGCCGCGCAGGTGCACCTTGAGGATCTCTTTGCGGCCCTCCACGTCCGGGATGTCGACCACGATCTGACGGTCGAAACGCCCGGGCCGGAGCAGGGCCGGGTCTAAGATATCCGGGCGGTTGGTGGCGGCCAGAATGATGATGCCCTCGTTGGGGTTGAACCCGTCCATCTCGACCAGCAACTGGTTTAGCGTCTGCTCGCGCTCATCATGGCCCCCGCCGAGGCCGGCCCCCCGCTGCCGGCCCACGGCGTCGATCTCGTCGACGAAAACGATGCAGGGAGCGTTTTTCTTGGCCTGCTCGAACAGGTCCCGCACCCTGGCCGCGCCGACCCCGACGAACATCTCCACGAAATCCGAACCGCTG
>DYEX01000162.1 GCA_020725525.1 Desulfovirgula sp. | reverse complement strand
TCCAGGGTGTATTCCCGCACGTGGAAGCTGTTAGCCGGTGGATCCTGGGGTCCCCGGGCGGGTGAAATGAGCAGCCGGTTGGGCGTGGAAACCAGGTAAAGGCCCCCCGGCCTTAGCACCCGCCAGGCTTCCCGGACGCAGGCCTCCCCATCGGCAACGTGCTCGATGGTTTCAAAGGAAACCACCACATCAAAGCTCCCGCCGGGGAGAGGGAGGGCGCAGACATCCCCCTGCTGGTAAACAACTCGAGGATGGGCATAATTTTTCCGGGCATACTGGAGGCACTCCTGATCAATATCCACCCCCACCACCTTCATGGCCCGCCCGGCCATCATCCGGCTGCCGTAACCCACCCCGCAGGCCGCATCCAGCACTTCCCGGCGGGCCACGAAAGCCAGGGCAAACTCGTAGCGGGCCAGGTGTTCGGCCATGGTAACCGGGTCACTAAACCCGGGAACTGCCCTTTCACCGCTTATCACGGGATTGCTCATTGGTTGATACTTCCTTTCAGTTCCAAATTTAAAACAGGTATACTTTGACCTCTTCAGAAACCAGTAAAGGGTTATACAAAGGCCCGGGTGAGCTGATGCCCGGGGTGCGGGGCCAGAGGTGGAGCTCCTTTCCGCAGATAAGCGCTCCCTGGCATTCCAGATCGCTATGGACGGCCCTTCGGGCCACAAGATCCGGTGTGTTTAGAACAAACTGCAGTGGCAACCCGTCTAAAGCCAGGTGGCTGTAGTCGAACCCCATTAATTCCAGGACCGTGGGTATAATATCCACCGTACTCACCGGCACGTCTACCTGCACGCCGGCCGGACCAGTGGATCGGGGCATTTTGGCGATCAGGGGCACATGAATCTGGTCGGGGGTCAAAGTGAGACCGTGGTAAAAGTAGACGCCGTTTTCCCCCAGGGCCTCGCCGTGATCGGCAGTGACAACGACCATCAGTTCATCCCAGAGGCCCATTTCCTTTAGGGCACGGAACAAGCCACCCACGATGTGATCTTCATACCGGATACCGCAATCATATCGGGCCAGGTAAAAGCGGGCATCATGCTGGTGTTTGGCCACACCGCCGGAATCACCGGCCAGCAGCTGGTAACGGGGAATTCCCCCGGTCTCCCCTTCGTTTACCACCGGCAACAGGAGGGAGCTGTTCCCGTAATCCTCCGGCTTAAAAAAAGTGTTAAAGGGAGCAGGTTGTATATACGGGCCGTGTACATCAAAATAGTGTATCCAGGCAAAAAACGGTTTGCCGGTGTTGTCTTTTAACCATGCCAGTGCCCGTGCCGTGGTAAGGGGACCGTCCCGCACCAGCTCATGGGGTCTGTTTTCTTCTCCCCTGGTCATCTCGTCGTCATACAACACAAAGCCCTGGGAAAGCCCCCGGCGGCCATCCAGAACGGCGCAGCTGACAAAGGCCGCGGTGGACCAGCCCAGGCTCAGGAGGATTTCGGCCAGGGTCACTTCCCGGTCGGGGTCCATTTTTCCGTCCCCCTGCCTGTAACCAACTGAATGATGGGGCACATATTTCCCCGTCATAATGGAGGCATGGGCCGGCAAAGTATATGAACAGGGAGAGTAGGCCCGGCGGAAAAGAATGGCTTCCCGGGCCAGCGCATCCAGGTGGGGCGAGGTTTCCCGTTGATAACCGTAGCACCCCAGGTGATCCGCCCGCAGGGTATCAACGGTAATCAGCAGTATGGAAAAGAACATGCAGACTCCTCCCGCTTAAAAATACCCCAGTTGCCTTAAATCGGGCATGGCCCTTTCCTTGGCCGCAGCCCGCCCGGAGCGCTCCGCTTCACCGGGACCGGCCGGGCCGGTGCAGGGCCGGCAGCCCAGGCTGACATATCCCCGGTCATAAAGGGAGCAGTAGGGCAGGTGGTGCAGGCGGATATAGGCCCAGATATCCTCCCGGGTGAAATGCAGCAGGGGCTGCACGCGGATATGGTCTTCCCGCGGGGAAATATAATCCTCGCCGGCCCGGGCCGGGTGCTCATCCCGCCGGATGGCGGTGAAAAGGTGGGAGACGCGGTATTTTTCCAGTGCCCGCTTCAAGGGAACGGTCTTCAGCTGGCAACAGCATTGAACCCGGTCCCGGCCAATTTCTTCCGGGGGAATGGCCCCGATGTTATTTTCCCGCACCAGGTTAAACCGCCAGAGACGCTGCATCTTATCAATAAACCGGTAAATTTCCGGAAATTTCACCCCGGTGTCAATGTTTAACACGGGTATGGCTATCTCCCCGCCTTGAACGGAACGGATCAGGTGAAGCAGCACCAGGGAATCCTTACCGCCGGAAAAGGTCACCATGGCCCCTTTGGCCTGCTCCAGCGCGGCAGCAATGATTTCTTTGGAACGTCCGATTTTTTCCGTGAGCATAGACTACCTCCTTAAAAACAGGGCAAAAGTAGCATCACACCACCGTGCGCTCCTATCATCTGGCCACAAAAGCCGGGGTTATAGATTACCGGACTGCTTCTTTATTCTGAGTCAGGGTTTCCCCTTATCCCGGACAATACCCTCCGGTACGCCCTGTCGCAAAATCCTTTCCCAGCGGGCCAGATCTGCGTCCACCATCATGCGCACCAGTTCGGGAAAGGAAACCCGGGGCTCCCAGCCCAGTCTGGACCGGGCCCGGGAATAATCCCCCTGGAGCAGATCCACATCTGCCGGGCGGTAAAGACGGGGGTCCACCACCACGTATTTCCGCCAGTCCAGGCCGGCGTGGCTGAAGGCAATCTCCACCAGTTCCCGCACCGGGTGGGTTTCCCCGGTGGCAATCACGTAGTCACCGGGCTCATCCTGCTGCAGCATCAGCCACATGGCCTGCACGTAATCCCCGGCATAACCCCAGTCCCTGCGGCTGTCCAGGTTCCCCAGGCGAAGCTCACCGGCCAGGCCCAGCTTGATGCGGGCCACCCCGTCGCTGACCTTGCGGGTGACAAATTCCAGGCCCCGCCGGGGCGATTCATGGTTAAACAATATACCGCTGCAGGCAAAAAGGCCGTAACTCTCCCGGTAGTTCACGGTGATGTAATGGCCGTAAACCTTGGCCACGCCGTAAGGGCTGCGGGGATAAAAGGGTGTTTTTTCCGATTGGGGCGTTTCCTGTGCCCGGCCGAACATTTCCGAGCTGGAGGCCTGGAAAAAGCGAATGCGCGGGTTTACGGTGCGGATGGCCTCCAGCATGCGGGTAACCCCCAGGGCGGTAACCTGGGCTGTAAGCACCGGCTGCTGCCAGGAAACTCCCACGAAGGACTGGGCGGCCAGGTTGTAAACTTCATCGGGCCGGGCTTCCACCAGGGCGGCAATCAGGGAATTCTGGTCCGTCAAATCGCCGGGGATCAGCCGCAGGTCCCTTTCCAGGTGTTTGATTCTCTCCAGGTTGCCCACACTGGAACGCCGCACCAGCCCGTAAACCCGGTAACCCTTCTCCAGCAAAAACTCGGCCAGGTAAGAGCCGTCCTGGCCCGTAATGCCCGTAATCAATGCCCGTTTCACTTGCCCTCACCCCTTATGCGTCCAGAGGGCGGCAGCAGGCCCGCTCCACGTTCTCCGGGGAAGGCGGATAATGATAGCGTAGGACATCTTTCCATTTGGCCACAAATTTTTCCCTGTTCACGGCCATGTAACGCCGCCATCCCCCGCTGCCGGCTGCGGCGGTTCCGCCGTCGTAATGGATGACCGCAGCCCCCGGAACGTAAAGCACGGCCCATCCCGCCTGACGCAGGCCAAAGCATAGATCGGCATCCTCGTAGTACATGGGAGCATAGCGGGGATCAAAACCTCCCAGACTACGGAAGAGATCTGCCCTTACCATCAGGCAGGCCCCGGAACAGTAATCCACCGGGCGGGGGTAATTGTACTTGGGCAAGGCGGGATCGTCGCCCCGGCCGTAGTTCCAGCCGCTGCCGTCCCGCCAGATGATGGAACCGGCCTCCTGCAGCCTCCCGCCGGGATAAAGCAGCTTGGCACCCGCCGCCCCCGCCCGCGAATTTTCTTCCAGAGCCGCCACCAGGGCCGTCAGCCAGCCGGGGAGAGGGCGGGTGTCGCTGTTTAAAAAGAGAAGGTATTTGCCCCGGCTCGCCGCCGCCCCTTGATTGCAGGCATGGACAAAACCCAGGTTGGTAGAGTTGGAAATTAAGCGCACCGCACTGCCCAGTGTTTGGAGCCAGGTCGCCGTTTCCCTGTCCGAGTTGTCGTCCACGAGGGTCAGTTCCCAGGGGAAGGTGCGGCTGGTATTCCGCCACAAAGCCTCAAGGCAGCTTTGGATATGTTCCAGCTGGTTGTGTACCGGTATGATTATGGAAACCAGCATGACCGGCCTCACCCCTCGAACTTCTCATTGTTCTGGAGGATTTATTAAGCCCTCAATTTAACAGCAAGCCGTAAATTGCCGGAGCCACCACGGGGAAACTGTAATGACGGCGCACGTGTTCCTGCCCTCCCCGGGAAAGGCGATCCCACAGTGCCTCATCCCGGTAGAGGGCAGCCGCCGCCCGACTGAAGAATACTGGATCATCGGCCACTACCACATTTTCGCCGGCCCGTAGCTCCATTCCCTCAGCACCTATCCTGGTTGTCACCACCGGTAATCCTGCCGCCAGGGCCTCCACTATTTTCGTCTTCAGGCCCGCTCCGTAGCGCACAGGAGCCAGCATAAGGCGGCATTGCTCGAGGTAAGGACGTAATGCCGGCACATAACCGGTTACCTTTATTCCTGCTTTTGACAGAGCCCGGATTTCTTGAGGGGGATTATCGCCCACAATATAGAGATCCACCGCGGGCAGGAGTTTCTGTAAATAGGGCCAGATATGATGAACCAGATAAATTACCGCATCCACATTGGGCTGGTGGAGAAAGTTCCCCACGTATAACAGGCCCTCCCGGCAGGCAAAGGGATTTACCTGCGGCCATGGGTCGGCCAGCACCGGAATAACTGCGGTTTTGGTCCCGGGCACCATACGGGCAATCATTTCTGCTTCCAAAGGGGTGACGGCAATGACCACATCGGCCTGCCGGAAAACATACATTTCCCTCTGCCGGGTGCGGTAGGCCTGCGCCATTAAATCCCGCCGCCCGGTAACCAGGGCTTCCCGCCATTCTCTGAGATGGGCCAGATCCACCGTATCCACGGCAATCCTGGTGCGGGGCGAATGGCGGCGGATCACTGGAATGCAAGCCAGAGCGTTGTTTACAAAATGAATGCAGGCCAGATGAAAGGGGATTTCCTGAAGCAACTGGTCCAACCCCACCACCGGGCAGTCCACCTCCCTCTGCCGGCAGATCCGGGCTCCCCTTTCCAGGTAAAACTGAATACCCGCTTCCTCAAAGGCAGGACGGTAAATCTGGTACCGCTCTCCCTGGAGCAAGAGGTAAACCACCCGGTGGCCGGCCTCTGCAAAGGCTTGTAAAATGCGTAAAACACGCCACTCCCGGTTGGGATGGGGAAAAGAAGGTAGCACTCCGTCAATAAACAACACACTGGCCATCTGTTATCCACCTACCCGCCGGATAATTCCGGGGCATACTCCTTTAAGAAAACCTGCCGCAGGCGGTGATATTCCTCATCCAATTTGCCTGTGCTCTTATGGTAGCACCAGGGTTTACTCTGCCAGGGTACCACTACCCAATAACCCCGGCGGGCAAATTCCATACACTGGGATAAGTCGTAAAAATGAAAGCCATCAATGATATCTTCCCGCCAGGGCACATCGCAACGGGTAACCATAAGCAAACCGTCCACCGCTGCTACCCTCTCGTAAAGACCCGTGGGCTGCTTAAAAAGAAGCGGCCGGGGTGGCTCACCGTGATAGACCATACCGTAAGACACCCCTTCCCACCATATCCCGCTGGGCGGTATCTGCTTACAACCGCACATACCCAAAAGGCCTATCGAGGGGTTGGCCTTAAAAACCTTAAGCACATCCCGACAGAAACGGCGGTTTAAAATAGCCACATCATCGTGCAGGTAAACCTTATAGGACGCGCTGCTCCTGCGCATGGCCCGGTTATACGCCGCGGTAATACTGCGCCGGGATGATACCCGCCAGATCTCCATTTTTACATTGCTGCGATCCAGAGCATACAGATATTGCAGGCAGTGGGCATAACGTGCATCATCCCGGCTGCAAATTATAAAAGCAAAGTGTTCCATAAAACCACCACATCCAGGATATGTACGCCTTCCATATGTAATTCTAATTCAGCTGAAGGATAAGGTTGCCATGCAATTGGCGCAACGGGTTCAATGTAGCGCTTACCCACCCCACTTTTCTGCAAAGAGGGCAGCATTGTGGGCCATCACCCGCCCCAGGGAAATATTGTTGGCTACAAAGGAACGGTGGCCGTAATGGTGGATAAAAACATCCCCGGCCAGGTACAATTTATAGCCGGCTGCCTTCACCCGGCGGCAGTAATCCACATCCTCCCACCCGCCGAAGGTAAAGCGCTCATCCATCAGGCCTACGCGCTCTACCACTTCCCGCCTGGTCAATAAACAAAATCCCGACAGCCAGTCAGCAGGGTGTTCCCGCCACCTGGCGGGATCAGGGCGGTTAAATTGCCGGGCAAAGGCAAGCATTTGCCCGATATTACTGTAGTTTATGGATAATTGATTACCCGAACCGGCACAGTTGGAATAAGGGGCGACCAGACCAATATCAGGCCTGCTGTACAGGCAGGCCAGCATGTTCCCCAGCCAGTTCGGCGTGACCACGGTATCGTTGTTCAGTAACAAAAGGTTATCTCCCCTGGCTACGGCCAAACCCTGGTTGCACCCGCCGGCAAAACCGCGGTTATACCGGTTCAGGATCACCCGCGCTCCCGGCACCCGCAATAGAAAATCAGGAGTACCGTCGGTGGAACCGTTATCCACCAGAATTAATTCATAGGGCTGCGGGGTAAACTTCCGGATGCTGTTAAGGCACTGCCGGGTGTAACCAAGGCCGTTTAAGGTGAGTATGATAATACTGGTCAAGCCGGACACGGCAACCACCTACTGGGATTATTACCCACTATATGCAATTGCTTCTAAAATGTCCCTTCCCCACAACAAAAAAGGACAGGTTTTACGAACCCATCCCTTTTTCCAAAAGCCCGTACTTTCCTGTCCTGCCTGAAACATTACTATAACCCATTATCCACGTTTTAGCGGCTCAATGCTCTTTTTCCTTATGCTATAGGTGAAACAAATAGTAATTGATTACCATTAATATTCTGTACCCTTGTTTTCGGGCGGAATGGGGAAGAAGTCCCGGGGAAACTCCGTCTGCCCCGGGTCGCTAAATTTCCGGCATGCTTCGCTCCAGGTACGGTTTAAACGATGGGGTTGCCCCTCTCCTCCCGACCCGAAATCAAGGGGCAGATTGAGCTGGTGCTTACCTGAAAGCCTGACCACCACATGCAGATCTACGATAAGTTCCAGTTTTTCCGCAGTTATTCCCGGCGGCATGAGAAGCCGGCTGGCGGACTCTACCGTTACGTGAGGCAACCGGCCTTTACCGGCCAGTGGGGTATAGAGCACTGTATGAATCCGGGTATCCGGCAGGTAACCGTCCAGAGCCAGCTCCTCCTCCGCATTGGCAACGGTAAGCCGGGCTTCAAAGGGCACCCGCAAAACAAACTGCACCACGGAATAATCCGGCGACCCGGGAAGGGGCGCCAGCACCAGGTTTTCCAGCTGTTTTACTCCGGGCGGAAAATTAATTTCTGCCAGGGTGTAGCTTGCCTCCGGCGGCAACGGTATCGTCACCAGATGTACCACGGTATCTGTAAAGATAGACTCGTAGGTAAAGATACTCTGAAACAAGGGACAACTACCCCCTGCCCACCCCTGAGATGAGACAGCCAGAAAACCCGCGCTGCTACATTCTATGACAGGTCATTCAGCAAAAATACGGCTTTTCCCATGAACGGCTGCAGCAACCGGTATGGCGAACCGTCCTGGCAAAAGTTGCATATACTGGCATCAAGATTCATGTAACGAAAGGAGAATAATTTTTGCCTGCTATCATTCATCCGCCGTCGCTGCGCTTTAACTGGATGTGCCAGCGTCCCCAGCAAATGTTCAGGGAATTTGCCCGCCTGGGCTACCAGGCCATATACTGCAACCCCCGGCGCCCCAACGAACCACGTGGGGCCTTCCGGCTGGCGAAAAACCTGTACATTTGTACGGGGGTCGATCCCCTGACCATCCCGCACGAGGAGCCACGCATCCTGTGGGTTTCCGCCCCTGCGATGGTAAGACATATCCAGCGCTACCGGCCCCACCTGGTGGTCTACGATGCTTTAGACGAGCCGGCGGAAGAATTCAGCAGCTGGGCCCCTTACGTGGAAGAACTGCGCGCCCGGGCCGATGTAATTTTCGCCACCTCCAGAAAACTCTACGAAACCAACCGGCAGCACCACCCCAACGTGTATCTGTGTCCCAACGGAGTGGACTACACCCATTTTCACCCGGCCCTGTACGGTAACCTCCCCAGGCCACCGGATTTGCCGGCTGACGGCCGGCCTGTGGCAGGTTACTGCGGCGCCCTGGCCACCTGGCTGGACTGGGAACTGCTGGATTACATAACTGACACCAACCCCAGGCTGCACTTTGTTTTTGTGGGCCCGCTGTATAACATTTCCCTGCCCTTTCAAAGGCCGAACATGAGTGTCCTGGGCTACCGGGACTATCGCTGGCTGCCCAATTATTTGCAATGCTTCGACGTTTGCCTGATTCCTTTCAAGATTACCCCAATGACCGAGGGGTGCAACCCGATTAAAATGTACGAGTACCTCAGCACCGGCAAGCCGGTGGTATCTACTCCCCTGCCGGAAGTATTGTTCCACCCGGAAATATATGTGGGACGTACACCGGAGGAGTTTAATCAATTAATCCATCGCGCCCTGAACGGGGATTCACCGGGAGCCCGGGAGAGGCGCATCGCGCTGGCCCGGGAAAACTCCTGGGCCCACCGGGCCCAACTGGCCATCGGGGTAATAGAA
Source organism: Desulfovirgula sp. (assembly GCA_020725525.1). GTDB lineage: Bacteria > Bacillota > Desulfotomaculia > Desulfotomaculales > Desulfovirgulaceae > Desulfofundulus. The sequence continues at coordinate 30,559 of DYEX01000162.1, read as the reverse complement.
GAAACACTGAAAAAGAAAGGATGGGTTAGCCAAAATGATTAGCCCACAGATGCGTATCTCTGAAGTGATCAACCGTTTCCCCGGCACACGCCGGTTCTTCGACCTGTATGGCATTGGTTGTTTCGGGTGAGGAGGGGAAGAACTCACCGTCGGGCAGGCTGCCCGGCAAAGAAAAATCCCCCTGGACGACTTCCTGTTCAACCTGTACTACTGGGCACAAAATCCCGACCAGACACCTAAAATTAAAATCAGGGTTCCCCGTCACCTGCTCAAAAAAGCCGGCACCGGTCTCCCTTTTATCGAAAAGATTTAGATGGGGGGTCAAAAAAATGGCCAACCAGTTCACCATACCCGACGCCCGGGAACTGCTTTACCTGGTGAAAGAGCACCTGGACCAGCGCAGGCCCTTTTCCCTTGTGCGCATCGGTGACGGGGAAAATTTCATCCTGGCCCAGGAAAGCATTCATCCGGTGCAGGATTTAATTGCCATGTATAATGTAGTGGCCAGTGACCGTTACTCCGGCATCGCCATCCCCAACCTGGAGGCCCGGGACCGCCTGCTCCAGGCGGTACGCCGGGCCACGGTTCTGGGGCTCCTTCACCAGACCGACTGCTACTGCTGGTACCCCCTGACGGAAAAAATCCTCTCCCATTACCGGATTACCCCCCGCCTGACCTGCTATGCCTTTATCAATCATTATTGTGCAAACACACCTTTGTTTTATGAACTTTTCCGGCACACCCGGATTCTTTTAATCGGCAGACCCATGGCCCGCTTGCGGGAGGTACTGGAACGGCGCTATCAATTTACCGGTATAATGGGTGTCCTCGATCTGCGCAATTACCACGACCTGGACCGGGTGCTGGCACAACTGCCCCGGTTTAATTTCGAGCTGGCTCTGATTTCTGCCGGGGCCAATGCCAAAATGGTAGCCGTGGCAGCCATGGACCTGGGCCGGGTGGGGTTTGATTTCGGCCATGCGGCGGACAACATTATCAAAATGGACGAAAAGGGGCTCTTCGCCTGGGGTTCCCCGGTTTTCAAGCCCCCACCCGGACGCATCCGCAGTAACCCGGGCATCTGGCAGGCCCGCTACCACCTCCCGGCGCCCCAGGGTCGTACCGGCTCGTTACCGAAACCGGTAACGAGCCGGTAGTGCCAAATCCGCTACATGTGGAAAGACCGGGAGGAATGGATAATGTTTAAGTTTCCAATCCTGATTACCTGCAGGGGCAAATAATCGCTCACCGCCCGGACTTTCTTGTAGTGGAGAGAACGGCCAGCCTGCGGCCTTTTGAGATGTTGCAGCGGGCAAAAGACTTATTGTCTGTGATCATCCAGGGGAGGGGTGAACCTCGAAACATCATGCGCGTTTTATTCCAGATCCGGCCTGACTACCTCACCAATATGGCCGGGGATAGTATCCAGATGCTGAAAACCAGGCAATACCTGGAGCGGCTGGGAGTACGGGTGGACGTAAGTACAACCCTGACAGATTTAAAGCCCTATGACCTGGTACATTTGTTCAATACCACCCGGGTAAGAGAAACTTACATTTTTCTGAGGCAAGCCAGGCAACAGGGCAAGCCTGTGGCCGTATCCACCATCTACTGGGATGCAGCCGAATTTCTTGCCCGTACCGGTAGTTCTTCTGGAGCAACCACAGCCTGGGCCTCCGCACACAGGCTACGACGCCGGGTGTTTCAGGAAGCCACCATTTTGTTGCCCAACGCCCGGGAAGAAATGGAGCTTATTGCCCGGCAATTCGGCCCGGTAGCCCCCCATCACATCGTCCCCAACGGGGTGGAGGAATTCTTTGCCCGTGCCAGACCCGATGCCTTCACACGCACCTATAGACTGCGTAATTTTATCCTGTGCGTAGGACGCATAGCTCCCCGCAAAAATCAACTGACCCTGGCGGAAGCTTTACGGGATACCGGCCTGACTTTAGTACTGCTTGGGCCGGCAAACGATGCCAGTTATGCCGCACAATGCGCCGCTGCCGGGTCCCATGTAATAATGCTGCCTTTCATGGAACACAACCGGCTGGCTGCGGCCTACGCAGCAGCAGCGGTACATGTATTGCCCGGCTGGTTTGAAACCCCGGGCCTGGCCAGCCTGGAAGCCGGCCTGGCCGGCTGTCGGGTTGTAAGCACCGACCGGGGCACGGCAAAAGAATATTTCGGCCACCTGGCCTTTTACTGCCAGCCGGACGATCCCTCTTCCATCCGCCGGGCAGTAATGGATGCCCTGCAATCCCCACCAAATTACAGGCTAAAGGAACATATTCAGCGGCATTTCACCTGGCAACGGGTAGCAGAGGAAACATTGATAGCCTATCAAAAGTGCCTCTCCGGCAAATAATCAATTACCATTTATGCCACATGTAACCATTTATTCCTTCTCCACATATTATGTAACAAATCATGGTTCAAAAGACCCCCATGCCGAAATGCGCGATGGACCTTTACTCACCACCGGTGGGTAAATTTCTATAAAACCCATAAACAAATCACATTATAAGGAGGCATCAGGTTATGCTAGCGGCTTTTCGAGGCTACGTAGCCAATCCCGGCGATAACTCTATCGCCGTACTCAACACCACCACCGGCACCATTATCGCCCGGGTATCCACCGGAACGGGCCCCAACAGCGTCCGTCTCGCACCCAACGGCAGCAAGGTGTACGTCACAAACAACGGGAGCAACACCGTCAGTGTCATCTGTGCTGAAACCAATACGCCCATCACCACCATCACCGTAGGCAATGCTCCGGCAGATGTGACGGTTAACTCCACCAGCACCAGGGTTTATGTCACCAACTCGGGTAACAACACCCTGTCGGTTATCGATGCAACCACGGATACGGTGGTGGCCACCGTGGGAGTGGGCACTGCTCCCATCGGTGTAGCTATTTCACCTGACGACACCCGGGTCTATGTAGCTAATAGCGGTTCGGATAACGTAACGGTGATCAACACCGCCACCAATGCGGTGGTAGGTGCTCCCATCGCCGTAGGTGACGACCCGCGGTTCATTGATGTAGCCCCCGACGGACGGGTATGGGTGGCCTGCTCTGGCAGCAATAACGTTTTTGTCATTGACCCCGGCACCAACACCGTTATTGCCACTGTCGCCGTAGGTACCAATCCCACTGCGGTAAAGGTGAACCCTTCCGGTACCTTTGCCTATGTGGTCAACAGCGGATCCAACAACGTATCGGTAATCAGTACCGCCAGCTTTACCGTAACCACAACCATCCCGGTGGGAACGACCCCCGACCGGCTGGACTTCGACACCAACCCCGAAGTGGCCTTCGTGCGAGCCTTTGTAACCAACTTCGGCAGCAACGATATTTCCATCATCAACACCACCACCAATACGGTAATCGGCACCATCGCGAACGTGGCCTTTGTGGGCGGACCCAGAGGAATTGACATCGGCCGGCTGGGTGCGGTGGAGAGCCCCGGTGAACCCATTGACATGACCGACCCTTATGTACTTGAGGAAATTAAGGAATCCGTGTGCATCCTGGTCGACAAAGTCTATACCAGTTGCGAACAGCGTGAGTGCTTCCCGGAAGTAAATATAACCCTGCCGCCAGGCGGTCCCTATGTGTTCCAGAGTATCCGTTTCTACAACGGCACCATTGTTCCGGGCAGCCTGGTGATCACGCCCATCCTCAGCAGGCCAAACTTCTCCCGGGTGCAAATGACCGTCTCCATCGCCTTTACCGCCACCGTGCTTAACACCAGCACCGGGGCCACCGTTACCGTTGACGGCACACTACCGAACATCTTAAAGGACATCGTCCTGTTTATCCCACCCGCCCGGGACGAGGTGGAACTGACCATCGCCGTGGAAACCCGTTCCGAGCTTCTCTGCACCCCCGTCATCAGCGACCTTACCCTGACTATTCAGGTAGGTGTCTTCCTGGTGATCAAGGTGCTCGGCAAGGTACAGCTGCTGGTGCCCGCCTTCGGGTTCTGTCCCGAACCGCCGCCTTGCGAGCCCTTTTTCGAGAAAAAGGTCGATGTATGCGCCAACTTCCTCAATCCGGTCAAGACTCCCTTCCCCACCGACTTCTTCCCGCCCCAGCTGGAAGACCTGCTGTGCCAGAAGTAAAAACCGGGTGCCCCGCAACCGCGGGGCACTCACAATTTTAACACCAGCAGAGCCTGCATCGAACAGCAACCGGGGTGGGTATAATAAACCCACCCCCTGTTGTTATACTTCCTATGAGCCGAACAGCCGCTGGAAAAATCCGGCCTTACGCCAGCGCTCTTGTTCGGACTGCAACTGCTGCTGTTGCCCGGCCAATTCCGCCACCCCTTTATCCAGTTCATCCAGCCGGGCGGCCAGCGAATCCAGACTATCTCCCGTCTCCTCCCTGACGGTGCGTAAACTTTCCAATATATCTTTCAGTGACTCCTCCTGTCGCAACAGGGCTTGTGCTCCAGCCGTTATTTGTCGCTCCTGCTCTTCTCTGTACCGTTCTAGATCCCCTATCAGCCGGTTAATCTCTTTTTCTACATGTTCTCTTAATTCCTGCCATTGTTTTTCCCATGCAACTTGAGAGCGTTTATTGTTTATCTGCGCCTGTTGCCAGAATTCCTGAAACTCCCTTTGCGCCAGTACCAGCTGCTCGTTTTCTTCCCTTACTGCCCTCAGATCCCGATCAAGCCTCATTACATCTTCTGATAATTTTTCCAATAAAGGGAGCCACTCCTTTTGCTCCTGTTTTTTGAGCGTTTCTTCAACCTGTTGCATGGACCCGGCGAGGCCGTCAACCCGGGAATAAAGATTTCCCAGGCCCTTTTCCAGGTTATTATGGGACTCACTCATACAAGCCCAGGAACTTACCAGTTCATCTTGTTGCTGGCGGAAATTCCCCATTTCCTCCCTGAGATAGGAAATGAGGGATTCCATATCTGCCTGCCTTTGTGACAGTTCCGTCAATTTTTCACCCAGGTGGCTTAAGGAAGCCTCTTCCCGCTGCTTAAAATCTGCCAGCCTTTTTTCCATTTGTCCAAGGAGTAACTTTCCTTTCTCTTCCCCCTTACAGAGTTGATCAATTTTTTCTTGAAGGGAAGCCAATACTTCTCGCAGTTCATTGTGGTTTTTTTCCAGTTCGGTTAAGCTTTCTTTTAATGTGCGTTTTTCCATTTTCCATTCCTCCATTAGATTATTTAGTTCTTTTCCCAGCGCCTCCACACGTAATACCATCTCCGTTACGGGCTCCCCCTCCCCGGTACAGGACCTATCTTCCCCATACCCGGTTTCTGGCGCAGTACCGGCTGGCTGTGCAGTTGTGGACTGCGTTACCGGCTGTGTTGCTGAATCGGAAAAAGGAGCCGTATTTAATAACCCGCCGAAAGCCCTATCCATATCCGACACTCTTCCGGGAGGTTCGATTACTTCTAAAAGTTCGTTAAAGGGTATACTTATGCCCTGAGCCGTTATTACTCCACATATGGTACCGGCCTGAAAACTGCGACCTGAAGGAACACCGGTAAGATAGGTAAAGAGTGCGGACTTACCCTGCCTGAGTGTAAACGGCTGTGCCTGTTCCCAGGTTTCACCCAGGTCATTGGAACGGCAGCCTGCATAACCGTTTCCTTCCCGCCATGAAGACTGTAAGTACCGGTCACGAATAAAAAGAAAAGGCTGCAGGCAATTCTGGCGGCCCTGGTAAAGCATCTGTTGCTTTTCCCACCGGGCTGTACCCCGGATTACCTCCCGGCGCTGCCGGTAAATTACCCGGCTGCGATCTCTATCTCCGAAACCGGTACAGACAAGGTGCAGGATATCCCTGTTGTCTACCAGACAGTAGATTCCTTGAATACTTTCAACGGGCAGGTCAATTTTCTCCGTATGACTCCACAGTCCAAAGCTGGCATTGAATTTGCGGTAAAAGGCTTCGTAATTTTTGCCTCCGGGAGCGCTGGTATAGACCAGATGAAGGTTTCCCTGGCTGTCATGAGCCAGGTAAAAAGGAGGCAGGTTTTTTCCGGCGATGATTTCCGCCACCTGTTCATCCTGCCATTCGTTCCCCAACCAGCAGGAATGCTGGATGGCCCAGAGAAAGTAATTGGTCACACTGGCAGTGGCCCAAAAGATATGCACACGGCCGGGAAAAAGTTTTAAGGTCAGACAGCGGAAAACCTGTGATTTCAGGTCGAACCGGGCCAGCGCCGCGATGTTCCAACCTCCCTCGGGCTTAGTGATGTAATACTTCAGCTGACCTTCCCTGGTCAGGCATACCAGATGAATGTAATCTCCAGGATCAAGGCCCACATCGAAGTCCAAAACAGGATCTTCCACTAAAGACCGGACGACGGGCAATCCGTGGCAAACCGGGGAGAGCACCCGGTAGCCAAGCGTACCGCCTTCCACAAAGATGTGCCACAGTTCCCCTGTACGGCGTCTGGCCAGGTAATGCTGGTTTCGGGCAAAGGTCACCATAACCACCCCCTTTAACGTTGGAAAGATCAAGCCTAACACCAGCTTATGAAGACGGAAAGGTAGTTGTGCCATATTGCAAATAGATAATGCCCTTTGAGGTTTTTATCCTTAATCCAACCATGGGATGGACACCCGGCACCTTTGCGAGCGCAAAGGTTATTTTTGTCATAGGCTGGCTTCCGGTAGGGAGAACAGCAAGAGGTATTTCAGGGTAGGGTAGGGTAGGGTAGGCAACGAGAATCTTTTCCGCTGTACGTACGGGCAATTGATTTCCTCCCGGCGAAAGAAGAAAGCCATAGAAGGTGTTTAAGCTTGAGTAAAATTTTACGCGAAAGCTGTCATACAAATGACTGAGGTGCATATTGTGATATAGAGTATCGGGGTGTTTTTCGTCTTCTTTCAAACAGCGTATAAGGGCGATCTCCAGCACCAAAACCAGGAAACAGACCATGATCTGTCCCCTGACCCGGGTGTCGGTCCAGTAGTAAATTGGCTAATTCCAGCCCGCATCCCGGTTTCACAAAAGCCTTTCCCACCTGCCGGGGCACTTTATACGTCAGGGCTACCTGGTCTGCAGAAAGGTCGGTACTGGTTCTCAGCATGTATTGGCCGTCATAGCGGACTTCTCTCCACAGGGCTTCATTGGGTTATGGTATCTCTACTGAGCCTTTAAATTCAAAAAAAGTACCGGGCAGGAATTGTAACCAAAAGGCTTGTTTTGGAATATTTTATTACCAGAGTTACAGGTTAGCAACTTTGGTTAGTTTTTGCGCAAAGGTACGAAATCTATACTCAGCAAGCAGCCTGAAAAATAAAGAAGGGGGGTTACAAGATGTCTGTAAAAAAGAACCTGGATGTATCCAGCCTGGCCGAGGTAATTGACCGGATTCTCGACAAGGGAATCGTAATTGATCTCTGGGTAAGGGTATCTCTGGTAGGAATCGACCTGATCGGCATCGAGGCAAGGGTGGTCATTGCCAGCGTGGAAACCTTCCTCCTCTACGCAGAAGCAATTGGTCTGCTCCCGGCTGAAGAAAACAGGGCTGTAGCTGTATAAGTAATCGCCAGTTCAGGATTGATGGAAAAACGTTTGTCGAGGTATATCCCGGCATTTTCCGGTATACCTCGACAAACCCATAAATTTGCCCACTGAGGGGAGGGTTGAAAATGGGTGTTCACATGATTTCACGTGTTGAGAAGGCCCGAAACCTTGCCGAGCGAATTCCTGCTTCCTTTGACAGCAGAAAAGAGAGACTTAAAGAGTTGTTTGAAGAGTTTGAAGAGAAAAAAGCAGCAAGAACAAAAAGGTGGCATGAAATGAAACGGGAAGGTCGAGCCGTACGAAAAGAAGTGCATGAGATACTGCAAAAATTATGGGCTACCATGATGAAGAAGAGACGGCTCTATAATTAGTTAGCAGGCAGCCAGATCACTTATCCACCGGTACTGAACAGGTAAAAACGAAATATTAATTGTGTCTGGGTGGCAGAAAATGCCGGCCGTCATGGTCGTCAGCCGCAACACGCCGTTGCCTTTGACGGCCGGCAGAGATTTTGCCGGTAGTGGGCTTACCCAGCGCCAGGAATAACAGATAGGGCGAGATCATAGAGTAACTTTTGCTCTGTTTTTTTATGTTTCATAAAGAAAAATAAGTGAAGAAAAACTAAGTGAATAGCTAACTAATTGATACCCCAAAAATTGAAAAATAAGGAGGTTCTAAACATTGGGTTTGGAAAATATCATAAATATTGTAAAGGATTTTTTTGCCACTGTCCTGAATAAGCCCGGGCAGGTAGTCGGCGCGTGTATACGAGACGGCAGATGGATCGTGGAAATAGAAGTAACGGAAGAAGACGAGTACATGCGCAGGCATGGGCGTAATGAGTTGCTGGGAGTTTACGAAGTGGAATTAAATGAAAAACGCGAGGTAGTATGCTTCACGCGGAAGGAATTGAGAGAGAGAGGTAAGCTTCAGGGTATCCTGCAGGACCCGGCCGATCCTGATCGGGGAATAATGTAAAGTCGGGAGGTAGAGGGAAGATTGGTAGATAAGATTTATGCCCAGGTAATGGGAAATTTCGTACAAACTGCTTATATAAAAGATCTGACCGCACGTGCCCTGGCCTACATCCGGGCAGGTTTACCGGTACATCTTCGGGGACCTGCTGGTACAGGTAAGACAACGCTGGCCCTGCATCTGGCAAGCCAGATTGGCCGTCCGGTGGTACTGCTCCACGGGAATGACGATTTCACTCCTACCGACCTTATTGGGGGCCTCCACGGTTATAAAATAAGCAGGGTGATTGATAACTTTATCCATTCGGTTTTAAAAACAGAAGAACAAATGAGTCTGCGCTGGCAGGATGCCTGTATCACCGAGGCCTGTAGAAACGGTTATACTTTGATCTACGACGAATTTACCAGATCAAGACCAGAAGCAAACAACATCTTGTTATCAATTTTGGAAGAAAGAATACTGGAGCTACCGCCGGCTAGAAAGGGAGAACGATACCTCCAGATTCATCCCGACTTCAGGGCTATTTTTACCAGCAATCCGGCGGAATATGCCGGAGTTTACAAAAGTCAGGACGCCTTACGGGACCGGATGATTACTCTCGATTTAGACTATTTTGATGAAGAGACGGAAATTGCGATAACTGCAGCCAAATCCGGGCTTCCGGTCGAGGAGGCAGAACGGGTTGTCAGAATTGTACGTTCGTTTCGGGAAAAAGGGGAATATGAATTTACCCCAACGGTTCGTGCCAGTATTGCCATCGCCAGGGTGATCAGCCTTCAAGATAAACGGGATATCAGCAACTCTTTCCTGAGGCAGATATATTTAGATGTATTGACGAGTGAATCCGGCAGTACCGTTAGTACAGGCAATATAAAAGGGAAAGCGAGAAATAACGCAGCCACGCTGATTCAGGAACTCCTTAACCAATACTATTCTTAATTGGTAAAGGCCGGGGACGGGTGGGGATAGGGTCAGACATCCTTCCCCGGCAAAAATTGAGCATACGGAAAGGAGCATACCATGACCAGTAAAAAAGATTCCTCAGGGGATATCAAAATCAATGTTGGGCTGGGCGATCTTTTGAAAGGACTCGGTAATTTTATTGATCTAATACAACAGATGGAAGCAGAAGGCAAGGCAAAAATTTCCCATATCGGTGAAATTACCGGATTAGATGAGGTCAAAGGATTAAAGGGTATCTACGGTATCGATATCAAAATTGGCAATGAAGGTTCTCCCAGGATAAAACCTTTCGGCAATATTAGAAAAAACGAAGAGGGCCTTGTCGTTGAAGAAGTTGTAGAACCAATTGTGGATGTTTTTGATGAGAGCGATGATATTTTGGTGATTGCGGAACTTCCCGGCGTAAACGAAAATAATTTTCATTTCCAGGTAAATGGTGATATTCTGGTCATTACAGCTTCAAGGAAAGATAGAAAATATCGCAAAGAAATGCTGCTGCCGGTAGTGGTAGATCCGGAAGGCGCGACAACTATTTTCAAAAATGGGATCATAGAGCTCAGATTGCCGAAGACGAAAACCTCTGATAATGGGTAATCTCATTAGAGAGAAAAGGAGGGTATTCCATGGATGTTCGCGGGATAAATGATCTTCGTTCGCTGGGTGATATTCGTACCGTATTAACTATTCATGCAGGTTCGCTCCCCGGTTCGGGAAAGCGAATTTCAAAAATTCAGTTGCAGCTGCATAAGTTGAAGAGTTTAATACACCGGGAAGAGGTGTTGAATCGGCGGCAATGTATAATTATGGCACGGCTGGAGTGGGTACGGCGACAAGAATCAAACCTGGGCAGGCAGCGGAAAAAGTTGCTTTTAATGCAAGCCATTATTAAACAGGATAAGCTTGCGCTCCTCAGGGAGATTCAGAGAATCGGAGAAAGACTGGCCTGCAATTGATCCGGAGCAGGCTTCAGGTTTGGATCGTTTAAAAGGTGGTTAACGATGGTGTCTCATTTAACCGGTATCAGCACAAAGTTTCTTTTATTCAGCGGGAAGGGTGGAGTGGGGAAAACAACCTGTGCGGCGGCCACTGCTGTCCATTATGCAAGCCTGGGCAGGAAAACCTTGCTCTTCTCCACCGATCCGGCTCATTCTTTATCGGATATTCTGGGACAGGAAATTAGTGATGATATTACAGATGTAACGAAAATTAAAAATCTGGCCGCCCTGGAGTTAAATGCTGAAAAAATGTTAAACAGATTTAAGGAAGAATACGGAGAAGAAATCTTAAATATGTTAACTACTACCACCTATCTTGATGAGGATGATATCGATAATATTTACAGGTTAACCATACCCGGATTAGATGAGATGATGGGTTTAAAGCAAATTATGGATTTTATGAAAGATAGTAAATTTGATTTATATATTTGGGACACCGCCCCAACAGGTCATACCCTCCGTTTATTAACCTTACCCAACATACTTGATGACTGGATTAAAGTACTGGCCAGGATGCGCTGGAAATACAGGTATATCGTAGGGCGGTTTTCAAGAAAGGATATCTTTGATGAAACGGATGACTTTTTATTGATGATGAAGAAAACGATTCGCCAGGTGGGGACTTTTTTGCGAACGCCGGAAAGAAATAGATTTATTGCGGTAACCATTCCAGAAGCTATGGCCATCAATGAAACGAAACGGATGTTTGCAGCCCTTAAATCCTATGGGATACCGGTGAGACACCTGATTATCAACAATGTTATTCCTGAAAATAGAGATTGTAATTTTTGCATGGCCAGGAGGAAAGAACAGCAAAGGCACCTGCAAGTGATCTATCGGGAGCTTGGTTTTTGTCGGATTGTGGAGGTACCACTGCAGGTTTCTGAAGTTAAAGGATTAGAAAGTCTGAAAGAAGTGTCCAGATACTGTGCTTTACTGCAGAGTTAATATACAGATAGAAAGAGAGGAAAAGGAGGCGAAAAGAATGGATACCGAGACTAAAAGTTTGTTTTTACGGGTATCAGAAGCCTTAACCAAAGATGTGGGAAGGGGAATTGCCAGACTTGATCCCCAGGATATGGAAAAAGCAGATATCTCTATTGGCGATGTTATTGAAATCAAGGGTAATAAAAAAACCGTGGCCAAAGTTATGCCTGCTTACCAGGAACACCGGGGAAAAAATATCATTCAAATAGACGGTATCATCCGTGAAAATGCACAGATTGGGTTGGGAGATAAGGTACAGGTTAAAAAAATACCGTTTAAAACCGCATCGACTATAATCCTGGCTCCTATCACTGGTTTCCGTGCCGGTTCTCGAGATAAGGACAGCAGGTACATCGGGAAATTGATGGAAGGCTTTCCGCTCCTGGAAGGCAGTAAAGTCAGGGTTAATCTTTTTGGATCCCGTCCTCAGGAGTTTGTTGTTGTAGAGACCATTCCGAAAGGTGTGGTGATGGTTCATGCCGGTACTATCGTTAAGGTGAGGCCCGAGGAGGGATCTATAAAAAAGCAATCCCTGGTAACATATGAAGATATCGGTGGGTTACACAAGGAAATTCAAAGAATACGAGAAATGATTGAACTGCCGCTGAAGTATCCTGAAATTTTTGCCAGACTGGGGATTGAGGCACCAAAAGGGGTATTGCTCCACGGCCCCCCGGGCACAGGTAAAACGTTAATTGCCAGGGCAGTAGCCAATGAAACCGATGCCCATTTTTTCCATGTAAACGGCCCGGAAATTATCCACAAGTTTTACGGGGAAAGTGAGGCAAAACTACGGGGGATTTTTGAGGAGGCCGCTAGAAATGCTCCCAGTATTATTTTTTTAGATGAAATCGACGCTATTGCACCGAAACGGGAAGCAGTCGTCGGCGAAGTAGAAAAACGGGTTGTAGCGCAATTACTGGGGCTGATGGATGGCCTGGAATCAAGGGGCCAGGTTATTGTTATCGGGGCAACCAATATTCCCAACTCCCTGGATCCGGCGCTCAGACGCCCGGGTCGTTTTGATCGGGAGATTACCATCAATATTCCTGATAGAAACAGCAGGCTAGAAATCCTGCAAATTCATACCCGCGGCATGCCTCTGTCAAAAGATGTGAACCTGGAAAAGATTGCTGAAATTACCCACGGTTATGTAGGGGCAGACCTGGCAGCTCTGTGTAAAGAGGCCGCCATGGCCTGCTTAAGGAAAATTTTCCCCAGGATAGACTTTCAAGATAATTATCTTCCCTATGAAGTCCTTGCGGAACTGGAAGTAACCATGGCAGATTTTGCGGAAGCTTTTAGAGAAATCGAACCTTCCGCCATCCGGGAGGTTGTCGTGGAGGTACCGGATGTGCGCTGGAGCGATGTAGGTGGTCTGGATAAGGTCAAGCAGGAACTCAAGGAAGCTGTGGAATGGCCCTTAAAATATCCCGGGTTGTTCACCTACGCGAAAACGGAACCTCCTAAAGGTATTTTGCTTTATGGTAGCCCGGGTACAGGGAAAACCCTGATTGCCAAAGCAGTGGCCAATGAAAGTGGAGTGAATTTTATTTCGGTGAAAGGGCCTGCCTTGCTTTCCAAATGGGTTGGAGAATCGGAAAAAGGTGTGCGGGAAGTGTTCAAAAAAGCAAAACAAGCGGCACCGTGTATTATTTTCTTTGACGAAATAGATGCTTTAGTACCGGTCAGGGGAACCGGGAGTGGGGATGCTCATGTTGCGGAACGGGTACTCAGCCAGCTACTAACTGAAATGGATGGGGTGGAAGAATTGAAGGGAGTGGTAGTGCTGGCTGCCACGAACCGGCTGGAACTAATTGATCCGGCACTTCTGAGACCTGGAAGATTTGACCTCCTTCTCGAACTCCCTGTCCCTGATGAAGATGAACGTCTGGAGATATTCCGCATACACACCAGTGGTAAGCCGCTGGCAGCAGATGTCGACCTGGTCAATCTGGCCATTATAACTGGTGGTGCAACCGGTGCCGATATCAAGGCAATCTGCAACAGGGCTTCTCTGCTGGCGATTAGAGAGTTTGTGGAGGACTACCAGAATGAAATGACTGATTACTCCCTGTTTCAGATCAGGGCTATGCATTTCAGTATGGCCCTGGAAGAAGTGATAAGACCAGAGCCAGATCAAGTGGAAAGTCAAAAAACTCGCGTTCTAACTATGAAAAAAGATCCCGGATAGTGCCTCTTCTGGTGAAACGGGGTGAGCTGCACTGAAAAGCGGAGAGGGTAAATACATCTATTGTGCTATCAGGTCGCTGGAACCGAGAAGTTTTGGACCGATTGGGGTGGGCAACCGTCACGATGAGGTATATACTATCAATTATTTGGACCTGGCCATGGTGGTCAGTGATTCACCAATAGTTATTTACGACCCGGACCGGAAAAATGCCATCCAGCACGAGCGGGTCATTGCCCGGGTCATGGAAGAATATACGGTTATTCCCGCCAGTTTTGGCCTGATCTTTAAAACAGAAGAAGATGTATACGAATTATTGAAGGAAATTTACACAGAGGCAAAAGAAGCGCTGGTAAAGATAGATAACAAAATAGAATTAGGGTTGAAGGTTTTTTGGAAAAAGGAGTGTTTTGCCCAGGAAATTGAAAAGGGGCACAGGGAACTTCAAAAACTCAAACTGGAAGTCGCCAGACAGCGACCAGCTTCCCAGGAGTCGGTTTATTCTAAAAAATTCAGGTTGGGTCAGCTGGTAGAAGAGGCAGCTGCCAGAAAAAGAGCTGTTTACATTGGAGAAATCTATAACGGTTTGAAAAAGTATGCCGCAGCTTCTACCACCAACGAGCTGGTTACGCCACGCATGATTTTAAACGCCGCCTTTTTGGTGGATAGGAATCGCGAAAAGGAATTTGACGAACAGGTAAACCGGCTTTACATGAAATATCATAAGATCCTGGATTTTAAATATACCGGACCCTGGCCGCCTTATAACTTTGTCAAGGTGCTCCTGAAGCTGGAAGGAATTGGTGAGGTGAGGCGTTAGTGTTTCTAGTGGATGACATTCTCCTGTTCCCGCTTTATGGAACAGCATGGGTGATCCAGCAGATTATAGAACGGGCACAAGAAGAACTATATGACCCACACAAAGTAAAGCGGGAGCTCTTAGAGCTGCAACTTCTCTACGAAGTGGATGAAATAAGCGAAGAGGAATACATTGTCAGGGAAGCTGAGCTTCTGGAAAGGCTGCGTGCTATCAGGGAACGCGAGATGGCTGAAAGAGAGGGAGGCTAAAAAGGAGGGGGTTACAGGTGCCCAGGCTTCTAACGGAAGATGTCCCCAGGTCAGTATGTCAGGAGCAAGGTCTGTATTTGTACTGCCTCACTGAAGCGAAAGCAGGTGCGTATATTGATGGGCTCGCGGTCAAGGGAATTGACCTTGAGAATACGGTTTTTTCCATTGCCTACCGGGATCTCCGGGCAGTGATCAGCAAAGTATCACTGGACGAATTCGGCGAGGAAGGGTTTGCCCAAAGATTGAAGGATATGAGTTGGGTCGAAGCGAAGGGGATTCTCCACGTGCGGGTTGTTAAACAAGTGATGTCCCGGTATACAGTGATCCCCATGAGGTTCGGTATCGTCTATAAAAATGAAGACCGGATACTGGCAATCCTGGCGGAAAACTACGCAGGTTTCCAGGAGGTTTTCAACAGGCTCAGGGATAAAGAGGAGTGGGGCCTAAAGGTATTCTATGACCCGGAAACCTTATCCAGATTTATACGGGAATCCAATAAGGGAATAACACGGTTGGAGAATGAGATGGCTTCAAGTTCTACGGGAATGGCATATTTCTTAAAGAAAAAGGTGGAGAAGCTGTTGCAAGAGGAAGTAGAACGCTTATCTTTCACTTATGCAGAGGAATGCCACCAAAGTTTGCGTAAGCTGGCTGCAGATTCCCGCCTTAATGAGTTAATGGATAGGCAACTAACCGGAAAGGATAGTGAGATGATTTTGAATGCGGCTTACCTGGTTGAGAAAGAAAAGATTAAGGAATTTTCGCGGGAGTTGGCCCATTTGCAATCGGAATATCAGCCAAAGGGTCTTGAGTTTAGCCTTTCCGGCCCCTGGCCGCCATATAACTTTACCTCTGTAAAGATAAAAGGAGAGGGCGGGGATGTGTGAAGCGAGCCGGCAAAAAAGCATCACTCTCCTGGAAACACTGGACAGGGTCCTGGATAAAGGAGTGGTTATCGTCGGGGACATTACCATTTCCGTGGCCGACGTAGATCTGATTTACCTTGGTTTGAGGCTCGTCCTTTCCTCAGTAGAAAAAATGCAGTCTCTCAAGCAGGAGAATCTACCAGGCTAAGGAGGTGGAATTTATGGGTGAAGGGGTATATGTTTACTGTATTGTGAATACAGGCCAAAAGCTTGATTTTGACCGCAAGGGTTTCAACGGCCGGAGGGTTTACAATGTTTCATATCGTGAATTGGGAGCCGTTGTTAGTGATACCCCGGGCTTTATATACGAAGTAAATGAAGAGAACATCCTTTTACATGAAGAGGTTATTGAGGATGTCATGCACCATTACACGGTCCTCCCGGTGCAATTCGGTACCGTTCTCAAGGATACAGAAGCAGTAAAAGCCTTATTGGAGAAGTTTTACCCGGAGTTAACCGAAAAGCTGTCCAGGCTGGAAAACAAAGTGGAATTTGGCCTGAAGGTAATATGGCCCGTTGATGAAATCAGGGAAGAAATCATGATTAACGAGCAGGCCGGCAACTTTGAGCGAGATACGGAAGAAACGAAAAAATTATCTGGAGAGAAGTATATGTTGGCCAGGATGCGGGATTACCTTATACAAACTTCTTTAGAAAAACGGGCCGATGAGCTGATTGCAGAAATCGACGGGGCTCTCCGTCCCTACGTTGAAGGCAGTTGTTTGAAAAAGTTGCCCTCGGAAAAGTTGTTTCTCAACGCCGCTTATCTGGTGCATAAAGACCGTATTGGTGAGTTCAGGGAAAGAGTGAGGCAGGTAATGAACCAGTATCGGAAGTTAAAGTTCTTATATAGCGGCCCCTGGCCTCCTTATAATTTTGCTGTTTTTGAGCGGCCGTTATCTCTAATGAATACCGGGAGGGATAGCAATGGTTGCCAGGAATGTAGAATCAGACCCGGAAGCTTTAGAAGAGTTTATCGATGAGCTCCAGGGACAACAGATAAACCAGCCGAGAATCAATGTCGACCCGGAAAAAATTGAACAAGGATTGGCGAAACTGGTGCTGACTTTGATTGAGCTTCTGCGTAAGTTAATGGAAAAGCAAGCAGTCAAAAGAATGGAGGCCGGTTCCCTTACTTCTGAGGAAATCGAGAGAATGGGGTTAACTTTCATGAGACTGGAGGAAAAAATGGAGGAATTAAAGCAGCTTTTTGGACTAAAAGATGAAGATCTTAATTTGAAATTGGGTCCCCTGGGAGATCTAATGTAAAGTACTTTAACAACCAGTATGATTCAGATATATGTATTTTTTAAAAAGGTGGGATAATATAGTGGCGGTAAGACAAAGCATGGAAACTTCTAGTCTCCTCGAAGTATTGGAGAGGATATTGGATAAAGGGGTTGTAATTGCCGGGGATATTACGGTATGCCTTTCCGATGTCGAACTTTTAAAAATAAAAATCAGGCTCTTAATTGCTTCTGTAGATAAAGCAAAGGAAATGGGTATTGACTGGTGGGAAAATGACCCGGCATTATCTAAAAATGCGGAACGACGGAAAATTTGTGAACCGGATGCTCATTGACTCGTCTCTGGACTTGAATTAAAAGCTGAACGCATCCCCTCTCACCCTTTAAAAATTCCATGCTCTGCTGCCCCTCCGCTCTCAAAAAAGTGGTACGAATGAACCTGCATTTCACATAAAAATTTCACCGCACATTTTACGCTTCCCCGGCATAATATGAACCTGGATAACGGGATCTGCCGTAAGGATTGCCACGAAGCAACTACGGGCCCGGGCAAAGGCGCCCCCCGCAGCGCAGCAAACCACTGCCTTGCGAGGGCGTCTTTCTTTTTACCGGACCGCTTCTAAACGCCAGCCCGCACGGGCTTTACAGGAGGGAGAAAGTCATTATGTGCGGAATTACCGGCTGGGTAGACTGGGATGTGGATCTCACCCAACAACGCCCCACTTTGGAGGACATGGCGGCAACCCTGGCCTGCCGCGGGCCCGACGCAGCCGGCGTGTGGCTGTCTTCCCGGGCCGCCCTGGCCCACCGCCGCCTGATAGTGGTTGATCCCGCGGGCGGGGGGCAGCCCATGATCCGCCGGAAGGGGGAGTACAGGTATATAATCACTTATAACGGTGAACTGTACAACACCCCTGAGCTGCGGGCGGAGCTGGAAGCCCGGGGTTATCGCTTCCAGGGCCACTCGGATACGGAGGTGCTGCTCACGGCCTATATGGAGTGGGGCAAAGAATGCGTGCCGCGCTTGAACGGTATTTTCGCCTTTGCCATCTGGAGTGAAGCGGATCAGAGCCTGTTTATGGCCCGGGACCGTCTGGGAGTAAAACCCCTTTTTTATACCCAAAGGGGTAGCGCTTTTATCTTTGGTTCGGAATTGAAGGCGCTCCTGGCCCATCCAGGCGTGCAGCCGGAGGTGGACGCCGAAGGTCTGGCCGAAATCTTTGTTTTGGGTCCCGGACGCACGCCGGGACACGGCGTTTTCCGGGGAGTAAAGGAGCTGAGGCCCGGCCACTGCCTGGTTTATGGCCGCCGGGGCATGCACATTTACCGGTACTGGACCCTGGAAAGCCACCCCCATCCGGACGACCTGGACACCACTGCCGATAAGGTAGGCTGGCTTTTGCAGGATGCGGTCCGGCGGCAGCTGGTGGCCGATGTGCCCGTCTGCACCCTGCTTTCCGGCGGCCTTGACTCCAGCGCCATTTCGGCCTTTGCCGCGGCTGCCCTCCAGCAAAACGGTACGGGGCGACTGCGTACCTTTTCGGTGGACTATGTGGATAACGACCGTCACTTCCGGCCCAATCAATTCGAGCCCGATTCCGATGCCCGGTGGGTAGAACGGGTGGCGCACTTTCTGGGCGTCCACCACCGGACCGTGTTGATCGACACGCCACGCCTGGTGGAGGCGCTAAGCGCTGCCGTGCGGGCCCGGGATTTGCCCGGTATGGCCGATGTGGACGCTTCCCTTCTGCTCTTCTGCCGGGAGGTCAAAAAAGAAGCCACCGTGGCCCTGTCCGGCGAGTGCGCCGACGAAATTTTCGGCGGCTATCCCTGGTTCCGGAGGGAGGATGCCCTGGCCGCCCAGACCTTCCCCTGGGCGCTTGATACTGGAGAGCGGACCCGTTTGTTGTCACCGGAACTGCTGGCCATGATCCGGCCGGAGGAATATGTGGCGCAGCGCTACCGGGATACCCTGGCCGAAGTACCGCGCCTTCCGGGGGATAGCCCCCGTGAAGCACGCATACGTGAAATGTTTTACCTGAATATCAACTGGTTTATGGCCACCCTCCTGGACCGCAAAGACCGTATGAGCATGGCCACCGGGCTGGAAGTGCGGGTGCCTTTTTGCGATCACCGCCTGGTGGAATACGCCTGGAACATCCCCTGGGAGATGAAAAGCTGCGGGGGGATGGAAAAGGGTATCTTGCGCCGGGCACTGGCGGGGGTGCTGCCCCAGGAGGTGCTCCTGCGGCGCAAGAGCCCTTACCCCAAGACCCATCACCCGGCCTATTTCGCGGCCGTCCGCCGGTGGCTCCTGGATATTCTGGACGACTCCACCTCCCCCCTGCTGCCCTTTATCAACGTGGAGGCCGTGCGCCAGTTTGCCCGGCTGGATGCGCTGGCCATGAACAGGCCCTGGTACGGCCAGCTGATGCGCGGGCCGCAGCTCCTGGCCTACCTCATTCAGGTTGACACCTGGCTCAGGGAGTACCGGGTAGTGGTAAGGTAGCTATTATCGCGTAAATGTCCGGTCTAGCCGTGGCTTCTAACTCCCGGGCTTACTTGACTTTTAGAAGCATCGGAAGTCAACAGAAAAAACTTAAGCCCCGTGCTTTGTTCACGGGGCTTTAAAAATGGTGACCCCAGCGGGATTCGAACCCGCGTTACCGCCGTGAAAGGGCGGTGTCTTAGGCCGCTTGACCATGGGGCCAAAGAACAGTCATCAGTCGTCGGAAGTCAGAAGTCAGAAATTTATTGCCGAGCACAACTGTCCGGCAATAACAAAGTCAAAAATAATTTCTCCGACCTCCAACTTCCGACCTCTGACTTCCATTTTGGTGAGCCATGGTGGACTCGAACCACCGACACCCTGATTAAAAGTCAGGTGCTCTACCAGCTGAGCTAATGGCTCACGATAGCGTTACCGGTAGATATGATACTATAGATGGACACCGGTGTCAACACAAAATTTATGGTTGTTTGTTGCATGGCCGGAGTGTCGTTCAAAAAGTTTTAGCGATTTAAGGGTGGCGATTTTCCACGTATTGTGGCCGGCGGTGCGTTATCGCCACCGCCGGCCTCATATTTTCCACCGGGCAAAGGGAAATTAGAATACCTCCCGGGTAATAATGGTTTCCTCCCGCCCGGGACCAACGCCAATAATGGCTATGGGAACACCCACCAGCTCGGTGATGCGCTCCAGGTACCGCCGGGCACTGGCGGGCAGGTCCTCATAGCGCCGGGCCCGGCTGATGTCTTCCTGCCAGCCGGGCCACTCCTCGTAAACCGGCTCGCAGGCCGCCAGCACCTTGAGGGTGGCCGGAAACTCGGTTAAGATTTCCCCCTTGTAGCGGTAGGCGGTGCACAGGCGGATGGTCTCCAAACCGGTAAGTACGTCCAGCTTGGTGATGGCCAGGTAGTCCAGGCCGTTGATCCGCACCGCATAACGGGCCACCACGGCGTCAAACCAGCCGCAGCGGCGCGGCCGGCCGGTGGTGGTGCCAAATTCCCCACCCCGGGTGCGGATATGGTCCCCCAGGGCATCTTTTAGCTCCGTGGGGAAGGGGCCTTCACCCACCCTGGTAACATAGGCCTTGGCCACACCCATCACCCGGTCAATGCGGGTGGGACCAATGCCCGCACCGGTGCAGGCCCCGGCGGCTACGGGATGGGACGAGGTTACGTAGGGGTAAGTACCGTGATCCACGTCCAGGAGGGTCCCCTGGGCACCTTCAAAAAGGACCTTCTTGCCCTGCTCAATGGCTTCGTTAACGATGACGGACACATCGGCCACGAAAGGTTTCAACCTGCGGCCATAGCTTAAATAGGTGGGCAAAATGCCCTCCAGCTTAAATTCCTCGCTGTGGTAAATCTCCCGGAAAAGCTGGTTCTTGTATTCGAGATTTCGTTCCAACAGACCCGGAAATTCTTCCTCATCCACCAGCTCGGCCATGCGAATGCCCACCCGGGCAATCTTATCGGTGTAAGCCGGACCGATACCCCGGCAGGTGGTGCCGATGCGCCAGGCGCCCTTTCTTTCTTCCTCGCACCGGTCCTGCCGCCGGTGGTAGGGGAGAATGACATGGGCACGGGAACTGATGCGCAGGTTGGCCGTGGAAATCCCCCGGGCAGCCAGGTTATCGAGCTCGTTCAGGAGGACCTCGGGATCAACCACCACACCGTTTCCAATTAAGCACAGTTTATCGGGGTACAGGATGCCCGAAGGAACCAGGTGCAGCTTGAACTGCTGGCCCGCCACCACCACCGTGTGGCCAGCGTTGTTACCGCCCTGGTAACGCACAATGAGGTCGGCCTTTTCGGCCAGAAAGTCCGTAATTTTTCCCTTCCCCTCGTCTCCCCACTGGGCACCCACCAGCACTAGCGTTGACATGCTCTATTTATCCCCCCACTCTTTTCAGGATCTCCCGCGCCGCCACGATCCCGGACACCGACGCCTGGGCCAGACCTCTGGTTACTCCTGCCCCGTCTCCGGCGGCAAAAAGATTCTGCACCTGGGTTTCCAGCCCCTGGGTCAGGGCCAGGCGGGAAGAATAAAATTTCACTTCCACCCCGTAAAGGAGGGTGTAACGGGAATAAATTCCCGGCGCGACTTCGTCCATGGCTTTCAACATCTCTACAATAGCCACCAGGTGCCGGTAAGGAAAGACCAGACTCAGATCCCCCGGCGTGGCCCTGGTCAGGGTGGGAACGGTGAGGCACTTGCGCATCCTTTCTTCCGTGCTCCGCCTCCCGGCCAGGAGGTCGCCCAGCCGCTGGACGATAACCCCGCCGCCCAGCAGGTTGGCCAGGCTGGCGATATACTTGCCGTAGGCAATGGGCTCTTTAAAGGGCTCGGTGAAGGTTTTGCTAACCAGAACCGCAAAGTTGGTATTCCCGGTTTTACGGTAGGCATGGGTGTGGCCGTTGACGGTTACCAGACCGTCGTTATTCTCCATGACCACCTCACCGTAGGGGTTCATACAAAAGGTGCGCACCTTATCGTCAAAGGCCCGGGAATAATAAATGAACTTGGCTTCATAGAAGACCCGGGTCAGGGGTTCCATCACCGGCGCCGGCACTTCCACCCGCACGCCGATATCCACCGGGTTGACCACCGTGGTTAGCCCCAGCACCTGGGCCTGTTTGGCCAGCCACTCGGCTCCTTCCCGCCCGGGGGCCAGAACCACATGGCGGCCGTAAATGATTTCTCCCCCGGTGGTAATTATACCCCGTACTTCATTATTTTCTGCCAGGATGGACTCCACCGGGTAAGAGGTGCGGATTTCCACCCCCGCGGCCAGCAGGTATTGTTTCATGCGGGCCAGGATCTCCTGGCACCGGCCGGTACCCAGATGGCGGATGGCTACGGGGATGAGTTTCAGTTCCGCCTGGGCGGCCCGGTGCTGAAACTCCTCGATGGCTTCCGCATGCTCCAGGCCGTAGACCATTTCCGGCGCCCCAAATTCCCGGTAGATTCTATCCACATAATCAATCAGCTCGCCAAGAGCTTCTTCCCCAATATACTGCTCCAGGCTACCCCCAATTTCTGTGGATAGGGTCAGCTTGCCGTCGCTGAAGGCTCCGGCACCACCCCAGCCGCAGATGGTGGAGCAGGGATTGCAGTGAAAACAGGCGTTATTTTTTTCTCTGGAGGGACATTTGCGCTGTTCCAAATCCCGCCCCTTTTCCAGCATGAGGATTTTCAAGCCGCTTTTTTGCCTGACCAGCTCCAGGGCAGTAAAAATGCCGGCGGGACCTGCACCGACAATTATCACATCGTAAACCTGTTCCATTTTCATCCCTCCTTGAGCAAACCCCGGGACATGTTCGTTTTTTCACCACTCAGAGCATAAAAAGAACCCAACTGCCCGGGTCACCATGCCAAACACACTGATTCTAGCAAAGCGGCAGGGGTATGTCAAGAGAAACTCTCCTTAATCAAACTGGAACCGCCAGAAGCCCCGGTGCTTATCCGCCACTATTTTATCATACTAAATTTGAAAAAGAAATGCCAGCGCCCGGGATACATGCATCTACCGGCACTGGACCGCACCCAGTTCACGGAAGTGATGCAGTTGTGTGTATTTCTGCCCCACGACAGTTCCCCGGTTGTCACCAGCGAAGATGACAGGGGCCAGGGCAAAGGGAACCCTTTTTTACAACCGGAACACCTTGCTATTCAGGCCCTCACGGTACTTCCTCTTTGGCCAGGTTCATGAACCTGGTGAATTCCTTCAGGAAAGCCAGCTCCACCAGCCCCGTGGGGCCGTTTCTCTGCTTGGCCACAATAATTTCCGCTATGCCCCGCTTTTCCGTATCGGGCCGGTAGTACTCATCGCGGTAAATAAACATAACCACATCCGCATCCTGCTCGAGAGAATTATGCACTATGATATCGGCCGCAACAAAATTGTGGTGCCCTGGAACCTCAAGGTCATATACCTCTTCAATACCATCGGGCTCAATGCTTACCACTCGATCCCAGAAAGCACCGCCTTCCAGCGACCTGGGTAATGCAATGAACTCTCCTGACTGTAGCTCACCTAAGCATTTCCACCCTTCTAAAGTGCGGAATTTGTGGTTTACCGTAGCACGCACTTCACGACCCAGCTGGGTACAAAGTCGAAATACAGGTTTCACCCCTGTACACCACACCTTGCTAACCGCGGCAGGCTCTAATTTCCATGTTATTTCATTAAGTGCCATAACCTTTACAGGCTGCTTTTCCCGAACTAAATCCTTGATTGGAACCCGGTGTCCACTGGCTAATTGCACCAGTGTTTCACCGGCCAGGCAGCCACTTTCCCGCAAATCGGACATGATGGGCCTTTTGTCCTGCCGCTGTTCCACCGACCGGCTGAGCTGGGCCAGGGCCAGTACGGGCACGTTCAGGTCTTTGGCCACCCCTTTCAGGGATCGGGATATTTCCGCGATCTCCTGCTGCCGGTTTTCCGCCCGGCGGCTGCCCTGCATCAACTGCAGGTAATCAACCAGGATCAGCCCCAGGCCCTTTTCCGCCTGCAGCCGGCGGGCCTTGGCCCGCAGCTGGCGGGGTGAAAGAATGGCCGTGTCGTCTATGTACAGGGGGGCCCTGGCCAGGCGGGCCGCCGCCTGGGTAAGGCGGGCCCAGTCCTCCGCGGATAAATAGCCGCTGCGCACCTTTTGCTGGTCCACCATGGCTTCTGCGCAAAGCATCCGCTGTACCAGCTGGGCCCGGGACATCTCCAGGCTAAAGACGGCCACCGGCACCTGGTGCTGCAGGGCCACCTGGTGGGCGATGGTGAGGCCCAGGCTGGTTTTGCCCATGGCCGGCCGGCCGGCTATGATGATCAGGTCCCCGGGCTGAAAGCCGCAGAGTAGCCGGTCCAGGTCAGCAAAACCGCTGGCAATGCCGCTGACCGTTCCCTTGTTGCGGTAACGCTCTTCGATGTACTCGAAAATTTGCTGCAGTATTTCTTTTATGGAAACAAAAAGGCCGGTGGAACGGCGGGCGGCCAGTTCCAGGATCATTCTTTCGGCCTCGTCCATCAGCCGCTCCACATCTTCGCCGCCCTCGTAGCCCAGGCCCGCGATCCTCTCGGCCACTTCTATTAACTGGCGCAGGATGGCCTTTTCCTCGACAATGCGGGCATAGTATTCCACATTGGCTGCGGTAGGAACCACGTTGGCCAGGGAGGCCACATAGGTAACCCCGCCGATGAGTTCCAGGAGCTTTTTTTCCTGCAGGTAGTTGGTCACGGTGAGCAGGTCCACCGGCTCGCCCGCTTCATCCAGGGCGAGAATGGCCTCATATATTTTCCGGTGGGCCTCCAGGTAAAAGTCCTCGGGCTTGAGCAGCCGGGCCACCCGGGGTATGGCCTCCCGGTCCAGGAACAGGGCCCCCAGCACCGATTGTTCCGCATCTATGTTTTGCGGCGGTCTTTTTTCACTCACAGTCCTTCACCTGTCCGCCTGGTAAGCTAACTAAAAAGACGTTGGGGAAAATACCCGGGCGGCAGTTTATCAAGCCGCTCCTTTGGTGGCTACTGCCGCCCTTGTCCAACTGGCTATCTTGTGAAAACATGCTGCAGCATTTCCTCCACCGTGGCCACGGGAATGACTTCTAACCCCTGCAGACCGGCCGGGACATCGCTTTTGTTTTCCGCGGGGATAATCACCCGGCGCATCCCGGCCTGGCGGGCACCGTAAATTTTTTCAACGATGCCACCCACGCCCCGGATGCGCCCCTGAATGGACAACTCCCCGGTAATGGCCACGTCCTGGGGAAGGGGCCTCTCCTGAACGGCGCTTAAAATGGCCAGGAAGATGGCTGCACCGGCGGAAGGACCGTCAATACGTCCACCACCGACCACGTTAATGTGCACGTCGTAGCTGGCCAGGTCCTCGCCGGTGATTTTGCGCATCACGGAAGCGGCGTTGAAAACGGAGTCCCGGGCCATGCTCCCTGCCGTATCGTTAAAGCGGATGGTACCCTGCCCCTGGTTGCGGGCCGGAAAGGCCACTGCTTCGATTTCCAGCACGGAGCCTACAAAACCCATCACCCCCAGGCCAAACACTTTGCCAACTTCCAGTTCCGGGCGGGCTTTATGCAGGACGTAGGGGCTTAAGCGGCTGGCCTGAATGACCTCATGGACATCCCGCAAGGTAATGCCTTCTTCCCCCACTTTTCCCCCGCCCCGGTAGCAGGCCAGGCCGTAAGCGTCGGCCAGGATGCCAATGGCCTTTCGCCCCTCAATGGTGTACTGGCTGATCACCCCGGGAACCTGCTCGTCCATCCGCACCCCCAGTTTTTCTGCCGCCTGCCTGATGATGCGCTCGATGTCCTGCGGTGTCAGGGGTTCAAAATAAACCTCCGCGCAGCGGGAGCGGATGGCCGGGTTAATTTCCTCCGGTTCCCTGGTGGTGGCCCCGATTAAAATGAAGTCCGCCGGCGCTCCTTCCTCAAAAAGCTTGCGCACATACTGGGGAACTGCGGGATCATGGGGATCGTAGTAGGGGGAATCAAAAAACACCCGCTTATCCTCCAGGACCTTCAACAGCTTGGTTTGCAGGATGGAGTCCATTTCGCCAATTTCGTCAATGAACAGGATGCCCCCGTGAGCTTCGGTCACCAGGCCCAGCTTTGGCTCCGGTACGCCGCTGTCGGCCAGATCTCGCCGTGCCCCCTGATAAATGGGGTCGTGCACCGAACCCAGCAGGGGGTTGGTTACCTCCCGGGGATCCCAGCGCAGGGCGGTGCCGTTTACTTCTACAAAAGGAGCATCCCTGGCAAAGGGGGAGCCGTTGATGTTCTTGGCCGCTTCCAGAGCCAGCCGCGCGGCGGTGGTTTTGCCCACCCCGGGCGGGCCATACAAAATAATGTGCTGGGGAAAGGGGGAGGCCAGTTTGGCCAGCAGCGCCTTCACGGCCCTTTCCTGGCCCACCAGTTCGGAAAAATCCCCCGGGCGGAGCACTTCCATGGCCGAACGGGCCAGTTTCTTTTGTTCCAGCTTCTCCAAAATGGCCAGCTTCTTTAAGGTCTGGGCGTTTTCCGGACCGGTATTTTCTTTGAGTACCTGCATTTTTATTTCTTTCACGTACTCTTCATGCCGCTGCTGCAGTTTTTCACTGATTTTTTTCTCCAGTTCATCTTCCACCGTACGCCTGGCCAGGGTATCGGCAATTTCTTCCTCTATCTGCTCCAGAATGGCCGGAATCTGCTCCATGGTGGGGACGGTATCCAGGGTGGGATCCTCAAACACCAGCTTCTGAAGGGCCAAAACCCTGTCTTCCAGACGCTCAGAGCGCATTAAATGCAGGACATTCAGTTTCCCGGCCCGCAAAACCAGTTTATCCGATCCGTAGATGTTGGCCACCAGGCCATACAGGGCGTTGACCTGGCGGCGAAGTTGTTCCACTCCCTTGAGTCTGACACCGGGTTCTTCCTTGCTGCCTTTGAATTTATGCAGGAATACTTTCATTGCCCCCGGTTACTCCTTTCTACGTACCTTGCTGCATTATTCTGCGGGAACTACGGCTACCTTGACCTGTGCCTGTACGCTGGGGTGAAGTTTAACCACCAGGGTTTGTTCACCCAGCTGTTTGATGGGTTCCTTGAGCAGGATCTTTTTCTTGTCTACGGCAATCTGGTGCTGCCGTTCCAGGGCCTCGGCGATGTCTTTGCTGTTTACCGCGCCAAACAACCGGCCGCCCTCGCCGACCTTCGCCTTGACCTCCACCGTTATTCCATCCAGCCGGGCGGCCAGGTCCCTGGCCCGTGCCTCGGCCTCTTCCTTTTTCCTGGCCTCGACGGCCTTTTGCTGGGCCAGCTCCTTCATTTTTCCCGGCGAAGCCTCCACCGCCAGCCGCCGGGGTATTAAAAAGTTCCGGGCATAGCCGTCGCTAACATTCACCACGGCACCCCTGGGGCCGAGATTTTTCACGTCTTCCAGTAAAATAACCTTCACTTTTCATCCCCTCCTTTATCCCCGTGATGATGCCTGATAGTGACAAGGGAATCCAGTATACCCAGGGTAATCAGAATAATAACGGCAAAGGGCCAGTACAGCAAAAGGGCCACTGCCAGCAGCATTTTTACCAGCCTGGAGAGCTGCCACCGGGCAAAGTAAAAACTAACCACGGATAATCCCAATACCAGATAAAGAAAGGCGCCGGTGTATAAAAGGTTTTTCCCGACGGCTGAAAGAAGCTGCCTCCCCAGGACATCACCCCCCATGAAGAAAACCAGCCCCAGGATCAGGATCCAGACAAGATACCAGGGAAATTGCCAGAGCCTGAAGGCAGGCAGGGGCGTGACCACGTATCCCAGGCGCCGGAAAACCACCTGCCCCAGGTAATAGGTGATGAAGGTGGAGACCAGTGACCAGATGACCAGGTTGGCCGGCAGCAAAAGACCTGCCAGTTGCATCATTTCACCAAGCAGGTGGCGCAGTTCCTCTTCCATTTCTGGTTCTAAAACGCCCCGCTGGCGATACCATTCCAGGATATGTTCTGCACCCTGGTGCATTTCCGGACCGATGGCGAAGGGATTGATACCGGTAATCCAAAAGCCCAAAACAAGAGTTAGTAAGGTCAACCCGGCCGCAACAACCCCCGCTACTGTTACGGCAACACCGGCCCGTACCTGGTTTTTAAACAGCAACCCGAGCAAAAGGCCCAGGGGGCCCATCTGGATGACCAGCATAAGTACGGTCACCGGTCGCCCGTAAAGCATCAGCAAAAGCAGCGCTGCCACCACCAGGGCCAGGGCACCGGTTTTCAAATCCCGCCGCCGGACAAGCACCGCCAGCGGCAGGGGGGTAACGATGTTGCTGAAAAGAAACAGTGGCGGCACAAGCAGACCGAAGAGGGCGATGACCACCGTAAAGCCGGCAAACAACGCCCCCTCCACCAGGGCGTCATAGCGCAACCGGAAAACCAAGGAATCACCTCTTTTTTTCGACCAGGTGGGCCAGCAGGGCGGATAGATCTCCATACCACCGTTCCATTTCATGCCCCTCTTCTATTCCCTGGCGCAGTTTGGACTCCAGCTTGAGATCCACCCGGGTAAAGCTAATCCCCAACCGGCGCCCCAATACGTAACAGGTGATAATAACGCTGCTCAACGCATCCATGAGCCGTTCTTCACTGCCCCGCAGCATGGCCTTGAACAAAGCAGAGAGGGAAGCTAGCAAATCTGCTTTTAACCACTCAATCACCCGTATGTTTTTGGCGATATCAGTATTCTGATGGGGTCCGAACATGGGTTGCCCCCCTTCGCGTAATCCAGAAGTAAATTCGCGAAGTGGCCTGGCTTTTCCTGCCCCCTTGACTGAACTTGGGCCTGTTATTTGCTGGCCCTGCTGGCAGGGGGCTTCAAGGTTAGATACCTTTTGATGCACAGACAGTCCCATAACATTAAAGGCAGACCCAGGGGAGGTACAAATAAATTAAGGGGAACCGGCAGTTCCCCTTCGTGTTTTACTCGGCTGTAAAAGGCAGGAGGGCTATGTTTCGCGCCCTTTTAATGGCCACGGTCAGCATGCGCTGGTGCCGGGCACAGTTCCCTGAAATCCGCCGGGGTAAAATTTTCCCCCGCTCGGTAATATACTTTTTCAGCCGGGGTACATCTTTGTAGTCGATAATATCTATTTTGTCCACGCAGAAGTTGCAGATGCGTTTTTTGCCCCGGCGTCCCCTTTCCCTCTTCGCCAATGAAGTCACCCCTTACCGCATAGCTTTTAGAAGGGTATATCGTCCTCGCTGAAGTTAACTTCGCTGTATCCACTTTCAGCCAGTGCAATGTCATTGCTCCCGGCGCCCGCAGCGACCTGGCCCTCCCGGGGCCGGTCCAGGAAGCGCACCTGCTCGGCCACCACTTCGGCTGCCTTGCGCCGCACTCCCTGGCTATCGTCATAGGAACGGATCTGCAGGCGGCCTTCCACGGCCACCAACCGACCTTTACCCAGGTACTGCGTACAAATTTCCGCCTGCTTCTGCCAGACCACGATGTCAATAAAATCAGTCTCCCGCTCCCCCTGCCGGTTGGCAAAGGGACGGTCCACCGCCATGGTAAATCTGGCCACCGCCACTCCGCTGGGTGTGTACCGCAATTCGGGCTCCCTGACCAATCGCCCGATCAGAATGATTTTATTGAGCATCTCTCCACCGCCTCGGTTTTATTTTCTCCCCGGCAGGGCAGGCCGGTCTTGAAACCGGTCGGTTGTCGGGAGATTTTTTCTTTTTAAGCTACCTGCCGCACAATGATGTGACGCAGCACGTCTTCCGTAATTTTGAGCACCCGGTCCAGTTCCTGGGCTATTTCTGGCGAGGCATTGAACTGCATGATCATATACAGGCCTTCACGGGTGTGGGCAATTTCGTAGGCTAGGCGGCGCTTGCCCCATTTTTCCAGCCTGGTGACTTCTCCACCGTGATTTGCAACGAGGGACCTGAACTTTTCCGCCACCTCGCTGGTCCTTTCCTCGTCCAGATCCGGGCGCAGAATGAATACACATTCATAGCTGCGCACTGAACACACCTCCTCCCTGTGGACTGCTGGCCCTACCCTTCCTGGGGTAGAGCAGGGTGGATGACGTCAAAAATTTGACTTGAAGATTATAGCATAATAATCTTGAAATAGCAACCCTACTCCTTTAGCCAGGCATTATCGGTAAATCTACGGCGGGCATAGCGGACCCGTTTTATGTCCGGCATGCGTGCAGCCAGGCCAAAGAGAAGGCTGCTGGTGGGACAGGCGGTAACGCATGCCGGCTTGAGCCCCGCGTCAATCCGGTCCATACAGTAGTCGCATTTCACAGCTACACCCTTTTCTTCATCCCATTGGGGCGCCCCCCACGGGCAGGCCATGATGCAGCTCTTGCACCCCACACACAACTCCTGGTCAATGAAAACAATCCCGTCCCTGGCACGTTTCTGCACGGCCCCGGTAGGACAGGCTGCCACGCACCAGGGATCCTCGCAGTGGAAGCAGGCGGTAAAAACATACGTTGCCCTCGGTTGACCATTCCGCACAACCGGACCGACCACCACAACTTTGTTGGGTTTCGGTCCCACACCAAGACCCTTGTTGACCTTGCACTGCACTTCACAACTGCGGCAGGAAATGCATCTCTTCTCGTCCTGGTACAGGTAATACTTGCTCATGGATTAACCTCCCAACAGTATCAGTTAATTGGCCTTACGGTGACGAAGACATG
>DYEX01000022.1 GCA_020725525.1 Desulfovirgula sp. | reverse complement strand
TTCATAAGCATCACCCGCCAGTTCGGTGCGGAGCAGGTAAGTTTTCTCCCGGCAAGTCATTTCTATTGCGTGAAGCTTGGCTAGATCAGACATCACATCCAGGTAACGGGCCTTTGAATCCTTTTGCAGGAACCTGATCAGGGAGCTTTCTAAAACCAGCGCCAAAAAGCAGACCATGACGTGGCCCCTGACCCGGGAGTCGTTCCAGTGATAAACCGGTCGCAAGTCAAGTCCGGATTTTAACTCCCTGAAAGCCCTTTCCACACGCCAAAGGGTTTTATATGCTTCTGCCACCTGGTGAGAATCCAACTGGCAGTTTGTTCTTAAGACATACTTGCCGTCATAGCGGGCTTCCTCCTGAATGGCCTGTTTGTTTAAGGTAGCCTCGGCCTTGTTAACCACCAGGTAGCGGCGGTAACCGCGTTCTCCGATTAAGGATTTAGGGCCTTTTTCCTCAAGTTTTTTGGTTAGCCTGAACACCAGTTCTTCTCTCGTCTTTTGGTCATGCATAGCCCTTTTGGGGTTGTAGCATACGATGTAACGGTCGGCGTCATACCAGAATTCCTTTACTTTCAGGTTTTCTTTGACCGCTTTGTATCGTCCGCCGGTTTTCAGCACCGCATCAACGGCAATATGCCTGCGCATCTTCACGCCGGCGATATACTCGATGCGATCCCGGTCAAGGTCATCCAAAAGCCTGGGGCTGACCATGCCCCGGTCGCCTACGAAGATTACCCGGTTTAAACAAAAACGCTGGCGGGTATCCTGAATAACCTTTTTAAAAGTATCGATATCGGCAGTGCCGCCGGGAAATATCTGGTGGGCAATGGGCAGTCCCTCCCTGGTCATCAGTACCCCCACCAGGATTTGCGGTCTGTCTGGCCGGTGATCTTTGGAATAGCCGTATTCAGCCAAACCCGACGGACCTTTGCCTTCGAAATAGGTGGAGGTGGTGTCCCAGAAAACAAGGTCCACCTCCAGGTTGAACAGGTTGCGCACCTGTTCAAAGAGCATATTTTCTATCTCATCTTTAAAGTCGGCCAAAAAATCCAAGGCACGGTAGAAGTGATGCAGCTGAAGCTGTTCAAACTCCGGCCGGTAAACGCTTTGCAGCCACCTGTCGTTCAAGCCGAGCTTTGACAGAGGATAAAGCAGCCTGTTTAAAACCATGGCGAATACCGCTTCTTCAACCGGGGAACTTCTTTCTGTACGGCTTAATATTAGCCTTAAGATCGGCCCCAAGTTGACCTTTTCCCAGATGTGGTGGAATACGATAGCCGGCCCCCACTCTTTTGACCAGTTGGTACTGGAGTCATTTAGATTCAGGAAAGGGGACTCGGAATATCGGGCTAAACTTTCGATTAACCTGTCCAGCTGGCCTTCACCAAGATCCTCCAGGCGACCCAGGTTGGCGATAACTCTCTGGCGGTTCTTTTTACCGACCCTGTAGGACTCCACAATCTGCAGATAAGTTCTCTTGGAACCGTCTTTGTTTTGAAAAGTTTTCAGACGAGCATACATGGCATTGCCCCTAGAAAGTATTATCTGGGTTAATTATACCATGCATACAATTATTATCATATACTATAATTTGGTAACGTGGCACTACGCTTTTTCGATTTTTCCA
>DYEX01000161.1 GCA_020725525.1 Desulfovirgula sp. | reverse complement strand
GTTCCTGTAAAGTTTAAGTAGGTGGTGGAGCGGGAGCGGGGGGAGGAACTGAGGGTAGCAGGGAAGAAATAGAGACCTCACAACCAAACAGCCATGAAAGGAGTGAGGTCTCTACGGCAGTAAGCGATCGAATCGCCCCCACCGATTTGAGTGTAATCGATCGGATAGCGGGGTTCAAGTATCTGGAGGAAGCTTGTCTTGAACTTGCGCGTGGGTTCATAGAGGCAGCGCTGGAGAAGCTGGACCAGGCTTTAGCGAAGGAGAAGCCACCTGGTTACAGGGTGGCGGGGTTTCGCACCCGGGTTTTGAGCACACGCATAGGGGATATAAGGCTGCGTCGGCGGCTGTATGTGAAGGCAACAGGGCGCAAGGGGCGCGGAAGGGGTCGGTTCTTGCTGGATGAGAGCTTAAACCTCGCTCCCAGGCGGAGGATGGCAGGAGGGCTGCTTCAGCTTGCGGTGAGTTTATCTACGAGGTTGCCTTTTCGGGAAGTGTCGGCGGTGCTGTCTGAAGCAGGGATGTCAGCGATAAGCCATGCCACCATCCACCAGGAAGTGAGGCGGTATGGGAAAGAGCTTGCGGAGCTACAGGAGAGGCTGGCTCTGGGGCAGGCGGAGGAGCCGGCCAAGAAGTGCAAGGTGCCGATTATCTTTCTTGAAGTGGACGGGGTGGTAGTAAAGAGGCAGAAGTCTTCTCGCAGGCGCCTTGAGATCAAGCTGGGGGTCGCGTATGAAGGGTGGCAGGAAGAAGCTCCAAATGGCAGTCGGCGGCGCCTGGTAAGGCCGTGGGTATTTGCGGGGGTATATGAGAGTGTGGAAGCGTTCTGGGAGGCCCTTTTGGGCGAGCTTGAGAGGCGTTATGAGATAGATGACAACACAGTGATAGTGGTAAACGGGGACGGTGCTGAGTGGATACAGAAGACCGGGCAAGAGCATCTTCCGC
Source organism: Desulfovirgula sp. (assembly GCA_020725525.1). GTDB lineage: Bacteria > Bacillota > Desulfotomaculia > Desulfotomaculales > Desulfovirgulaceae > Desulfofundulus. The sequence continues at coordinate 800 of DYEX01000161.1, read as the reverse complement.
ACGCGATAATTCAGCTAGATCGCTTTCACCTCCGGCGGATGGTAAGGCAAGTATTGGGGGCAAAGGCTGAGAAGAAGTTATGGGGTTTGCTCCTAAACGGCGACGACCAGGCTTACCTGGAGACTATCGAGGCACTGGTTACGCAAGCGAGAAGTGAGGGTGAAAAGCAGGAGCGGATCAAGCTTTTGGCATTCTTGAAGCTATATCGTGAGCACCTTCTGGATTACAGGTACAGGCTAAAAGACGGGATAAAGCAGTGGTGTTCGGAGCTCAATGGGGTGAAGCTTTATGGGCTTGGTGTAGCGGAGACCGTTGTTGACAAGAAGATCGCGAACCGGATGAAGAAAAGAGGCATGGCCTGGAGTATAGAGGGGGCCAAAGCCATGGCCGCTTTCCTTGTGAGCCGTGGCAACAACAGATTACACGAGGCCCTGATGAGAGTCTATGGCCCCGAGGTCATGAATCCTCTGAGCGTTAAGGAGTTCGTGGTCGAGGATAGCAAGCAGGCAAGTGAGGATCCTGCATCCTGGTTGCGATGTCATGTTAAGGCACTGGACGGGCCCTTTGAGGGGCCTTGGACGCGGGTGCTGCGGGACATTGTGTCACCAGCGTGGTCTGTGGTTTAACCCGGGTAGCGCAAGGGATACAGCGACCCACGGCGGATCCGAGCAGGCTTGCTGGAGGCGGATTGAGGGACATCTTCTCGGTGCCGCCGTTAGAACAATCCCCGGCTTTGGGGAGAGAGATAATCCAAACGTATATTCGTGTGAGGTCTCTACCTACTTTCTCTTGACAGGTAC
>DYEX01000160.1 GCA_020725525.1 Desulfovirgula sp. | reverse complement strand
TCATTGGCCCGTGCATTTGCTCCACACTTCCTTCGGACTGCGCCTCGCGGCGAAGCCCTTGTGCTTCGCTAACCCTTCACCTCCATCAGGTTGGACAGGGGACTTTCACCCCCGAGCTGTCGGACATGCTCGGCGTACGAGGAGGGTGCCCGGGGTTTCCCCCGGGCACCTCCCACAGAACCGTGCTTGCGCTGTTCACATACGGTTCTTCGGGTGAGTGGTTGCGACCCCGTCCCATGGCCGGTCCACAACCTCGCGGTATCCCAATCCAGGACCAACAGGGGTCGGCACGGTGAATTTCCGCCCAAGGCTTTTGGGCACTTTGGGCTGAATTCACACGAAAGATTCCCAGGGTCATTTGACTTCCGGCTTCTGAATACGTATAATACACGTAAGAGGTGATTCTATGCAAAAAAAGCTCACAATTACCGTTAACGAAGAGGTTTACAATGGACTCCACAAAGTCATTGGTCGAGGCAGAATCAGCCAATTTATTGAATCTTTATTAAGGCCGCATGTCTTAGACACGAATCTTGAAAACGAATACAAAAAAATGGCCTCAGACAGAAAACGCGAAACTGAGGCATTGGAGTGGTCTGAAAACTTAATTGGAGATCACAATGATGAATCGAGGTGATGTTTGGTATGTCAATTTTGATCCCTCAATAGGCGGCGAAATCCGCAAAAAACGACCCGCCGTAATTGTCAGCAATGATGCGTCAAACAAATACTTGAATCGTGTCCAGGTAATTCCAATCACAAGCAATATTGAGAATTTGTACCCGAGCGAAGCCTATATTACTTTAAATGGGCAACAGCGAAAAGCAATGGCTGATCAAATTGCAACAGTAAGCAAAGAAAGGCTTTCTTCCAAATTAGGCACGTTGGACCGAGTCGACTTGGTCAAAATTGAAAAGGCCATAAAAACCCAACTGGGTATTTCTTAGTACATGCGTCCAACCGTCCGATCCAACGGAACGTCGAAGGCTGTCGATAGAGGACGAAGCAGGGAAGAGCGAAGTACAAGCTGCGGAGTTCGCTGATTGAACCTGTATTTGGTCAAATCAAAGCGGATTCGATGGCCTTTCCCAGGTTCAATCGAAGAGGCATCTCTGCTTGTGAAAGCGAGTGGAAGCTGATCTCTCCGGTATTCCATCTGCGGGAACCATGAGGCGCAAGGGGGCCTCTGAGAAGGCAGGCCAATTGATCCAGGGTGGTGGGATGACCCCCATTTTGGGGGCCACCTCGTAGATGAAGGAAGGAAACGAACGAGCCTTTGCCCCCCCCTCAGGGCAAGTTTGTGCCAAAGGCCCAAGACTGATCGCTTGGACGCCAAGGTTCTAGCCCGTTTCGGTGAGGCCATGAAGCCTGCTCCTCGAGCGATCCTCCATCCCCAGACACAAGAACGTTCGGCCTTGGTTCTTCGAACGCACTTTCCCGACGTACAGCTTCAAGGGCATGAGAATTTTCTGGGTAGCTCCGGAACGGCTTTCCAAGGGGGG
>DYEX01000021.1 GCA_020725525.1 Desulfovirgula sp. | reverse complement strand
GTTGGAGGGCTTCAACAGCCTCATCCAGGCGGCCAAAGCCAGGGCCAGAGGATACCGTTCAGATGAAAACTTGATTGCCATGGCCTACCTTATCGCCGGGCGCCTGAATTTTGGCCTACCCACATGAAACAGCGAAGAACCCGAAATCCAGACGCTTTCCTGGAGGCGATAGGCAAGCGCTGGGAGGAAAAACAAGTCAGGGAGCGGGTTTAGCATGGCTTGGTACTCACGCACTTTCCCGACGTACGGGCTTCCGAACCCCCACATTTTTCGCGTTCTCCCAATCAACATTCCAGAGCCATGTCAAATTTTCGACAGGGCCACAAAAACTGAAACCCTGTGTACCAGAAACACCAGAAGCCGCATTAACACAGAATTCTTACTCGAAAGCCAAAAATTTCCTAAAAATCCGAAGCTCTTTTCCAGCCCCACGACCCAGCCCCAAGAGGGTCGAAAAATTCCAAGGACTATACCGGAGAACTCGGGAAAGTGAGTTGCAGGGAACCCCACCCAGTCTTTGTCTCGAGGATGAAGCTGGTATAGTACGGAAATGCCCATCAGTCAAGTCATGCCACTACCTTATCCTGTTATTTTTTGGATGCGTTCAGTATCTCAAATTCGTGTCCAAGAAAATCGGGTGCAGTTCATAGTATGAGCCTTAGCGTTATTGTTCCTGCCTTGAAAATGGATGAGTTCTTTTCAAGATGTATTGCTTCAATTCGAGCCGCATTTGAGAAAAAGGTCGATTATGAGGTCGTTGTAGTCTCGCCTGACATCGAACAATTCGCAAGCGCCTTGGAGCCGGGTGTCAATCTCGTGAAAGACGCTGGTCGCGGAATTTACTCTGCGATGAACCAAGGTATTCAGAATTCGCAAGGAGATTTTATATATTTTGTTGGGCAAGACGATGTTGTTTTGCCCCCGGCCGCCGAAATGGTCCTTTCCGGCAAACGCAAGGGTGCGGATCTTGTGTTGGCTGATGTTTATTGGGGGGGACAAGGTATTTTTCGAAACCCAGCCAATCCAGGATTTCTTGTTTGGCGAAACTGGTGCCATCAGGGAGTGGCTTATAGAAGGACCTTTTTCACCGAAAACCTTGGTGTCTTCCCGCTCGAATTCGAAGCGCAAAGCGATCATTTCGCAAACATCATCCTGGCTACTGTTCCAGGTGTTCGAATTGAAAAGAGTCCCTCTTGTGCAGCATGGTATAGTGGTGATGGTTATTCTTCAAGGTCTCCTGACTTGGCTTTCCGTAGGGCCTTTCCTGGTTTAGTTCTAAAGCGTTTTGGCGTTTTCCAATACTCCCTTGTCGTAATTCGTCGCGCATTTCTGCGGCTTTTTTTTCAAAAAAGATTTAAAGGACCGCGAAAGTGAAAAGGTATGCGATTTTCTTCCCACAATTCCATCAGGTCAAAGTCAATGATTTGGCCTGGGGGTTTGGTTTTACGGATTGGCATCTTGTTGGGGCTGCTAACGCATTCAATTATTGGCCAAGGCGAGCTCCCAAAATAGGCTTCTATAACTTAGGGGACCCAAAGGAAATTAGAAAGCAACTTTTTTATGCTGCCAGCTATGGTCTTGATGGCTTTGGAATCTACCATTATTTCTTTAGTGATGGCCCGGAGATTGATTCTACCGAACGTTATCTTCTAACTGGTGAGGTTCCAAGTTCTTTCAAGTATTTTCTCATTTGGGCAAATGAAAATTGGACGATGAGGTGGGCAGGTAAGGACTTTCAACTGCTGAAAAAAGTGATTCAGAACCCCTCTCTTGAAGATGTTCGCCGGCACGTCGATACTCTTTTGCCACATATCTCTTCGCCGAAATACACCACGGTTGGTGGTAGGCCCCTTTTCGTTTTTTATCGTCCCGAGTTCTTTCCCTCCCTAGGGCGGGTCATTTCCATGTATCGGCAGGAGTTTGGTCGACACGGCCATAAGGTGTTTTTAGGATGTTTCATTGCCAAGGAGTCCGATCTTGAATACTCCCGGTTTTTTGATTGTTGCTATCTATTCGAGCCTCGGTTGTTTTTCGGGCAATATGGTTCAAGGAGAAGCAGACTCGCCGTTTTCTTGTATCGAATAGGACTCCATTCCCTCCCCTATTCTTTTGTGGAGAGAATCTCGGAAGGTATAGGAAGAATGACTGGCAATAGCGGCAAAGCATTTTCCTACAAGGAATTTGCTGATTATTTTAGATCTGATTTTAGGAACTCATTGTTGAAAAAAATTTCGGTCCCCGTTCAAAACGTGATCTCAGCTGGTTGGAACAACGCACCGAGATATCGAGATAAAGGCATTTCGCTAGAAACGCCCAATGAATCTCAGTTCGGAGATGTCCTAAACTTTGCACTGGGATCAAGCGAAGTATCCCCTTCGCTCCCTCTGTTGTGTAATGCTTGGAATGAGTGGTCAGAGGGGGCTGCCATTGAGCCTTGTGCATATCTGGGTGATGCGTTATTGCGGCGTTATACAAAAGCGTGCTGAATTTATGATTGTATACCCTGGGGGCAAGAAGGGTGAACGAAGGGTGGAGCGAAAAATCATGTCTGATGAGAAGCTTGGGGTTGGGCCTGCTGACTATTTTCTACATTTAACAAAAATTTCTTGGCGAGGGCGTTTTTACAAACGATTCATCCTGTCCCCTATTCTCATTTTCCTGGCTAGGAAGTTTGGTCGGAAGATACTCGAAGTGGGTTGCGGAATTGGCCATGGGGTTTTGGGTTTCAGTCCAGCTCAGGTGTTCGGGATTGATATCAATAAAAAAGCCTTATCCGCTTGCAGAAAGTTTGGATACAAGGTTGGAGAGATCGCTCCCGATGGCAGTTTCCCATGCAAAACCGGTGAATTTGATGCGTGTGTATTGGATAATGTTCTTGAGCATGCGGAAAACTATCTTCCTGTTTTAGCAGAGTGCTCAAGAGTCACGAAGTTGCGCGGTGGGTTGGTTGTTGTGGTTCCTGGGAGGCGGGGTTTTGCAAGTGATCCTGACCACAAAAGATTCATAGATGAGGAGGCGCTAATGAATTTGGGGGAGGGTTGGGAGAATAAAGTAATCTTCGGAATGCCTTTCTTAATCAAATGGAACTTTTTGTCAAAATGGGTGCGGCAGTATTGTTTGGTAGGTGTTTTTCAAAAAAAAGTGTCCTTTCGGCAAGGGGGTGTTGTCAGCGGTTGAAATCTGACGGGTGTGACCTAATTAGCATGTACTTGCCCACCCGTCAGGGTGACCCTCCTCCATGATTTTTGCCCAGAACTGGTCCCACCGCCCATCCGTTTCATGGAGACACCGAAGCGAGATGATCACCCCTGCTCTCCCTCTTTTTCCAGCGATTCCAGAGCAGCCAAGACGCTGTTTGATGATCAATTTGCAAGCTACTTCCGTTACCCCAGAGCCAACGGGTCGGTGACAGTCTACATTCAATGCATAGTGTAAATGACCGGTGATATGATGCCATTCCATGATCACCATAAGGAGCCACTTCGTGATCGGCATAATGGCGCCACCCTGTGATCGCATAAAGGAGCCACCCCGTGATCGGGATAATGCCGCCACATTGTGAAAACCGCCCGTGCCCTCTCCTGGGGGGAGGCGGGAGTGGCCATGGCGAAGTTGGTCGGGGGTCTGGTCCGTCCTTTATCCTCTATCCAAATTC
>DYEX01000020.1 GCA_020725525.1 Desulfovirgula sp. | reverse complement strand
CGGGACACTGTTCAGAATATAAGGCTCTGGGACCACCGTCCCTTGCAGCAAACGTATAGCCAGCTGCAGGAAATGCGCACATATTACGAGTTTAAAGACATTGATGTGGATCGTTATGTCATTGACGGCCAATATCGCCAGGTGATGCTTTCCGCGCGGGAGTTAAACGTAGAGCTGCTGCCGGAGCAGGCAAAAACCTGGGTCAACATGCACCTTAAGTTCACCCACGGTTACGGTATTGCGATGAGCCCGGTAAATGAAGTAACCGGTGAGGGGTTACCCCGCTATTTCGTAAAAGATATCCCTCCAATAACCCCGGCTAATCTAAAGATTGAGCGCCCGGAAATTTATTATGGAGAGGCAACCACTAACTATGTGATTGTAAAAACGCGCACGCAGGAGTTTGATTATCCTTTGGGCGAAGAAAACGCCTGGACTACTTACCAGGCAAATAGTGGGGTTCAGGTAAGCAATATTTTCCGGCGTGCGCTCTTTGCCCTGGTCTTAAAAGACTATAAGCTTCTTCTGTCGGGAGATATAACAAATGAAAGCCTCATTCTTTTTTACCGTGATATTCAAACGCGGGTTCCTAAAATTGCTCCTTTCCTCCTTTACGATAAAGATCCATACATTGTTGCAGCCAACGGAAAACTGTACTGGATGTGGGACGCGTATACCGTCAGCAACATGTTTCCCTACGCGGAACCTTTTAAAAACGGGTTGAATTATATTCGCAACTCGGTCAAGGTTGTGGTGGACGCTTATACCGGAGAGGTTACTTTTTACGCCGTCGATCCTGAAGAGCCCCTGCTGAAAACATACCAGAAGATTTTTCCGAATATGTTTGTTCCCCTGGCCGAAATGCCGGCAGAGTTAAAAAGCCACATTCGCTACCCGGCTGATTTGTTCACTATTCAGGCGGATAAATACGCGGTGTACCACATGGAAGATTACCGGGTATTTTACAACAAAGAAGATAAATGGAACAGGGCCACAGAATTATACGGACGGAAAGAGCAAACTATGGATTCGTACTACACTATTCTCAAGCTGGAAGGGGAAGAAAAGGCCGAGTTCGTTCAGATCATGCCCTTTACCCCCCAGAAAAAGAATAACATGATCGGCTGGTTGACGGCGCGTTCAGATGGTGAAAACTACGGTAAATTGCTGTTATACGAGTTTCCCAAGCAGGAGTTAACCTTTGGGCCGATGCAAATAGAAACGCGCATTAACCAAAACGCCTACATTTCCCAGCAAATATCTCTGTGGGACCAGGCGGGCTCCCAGGTTATCCGGGGCAATATGATGGTTATTCCGGTGAAGGATGCATTACTTTATGTTGAACCCCTTTACCTCCAGACGGAAAAAAGCAAAATGCCGGAGCTCCGCCGCGTGATCGTTGCGCACGGGGAGCAAATAGTAATGGAACCCACGCTTGACGAAGCCATCCGAAAACTCTTCGGCGGGAGAATAGATCAGGCCAGCCAGCCTGAACCGAGGGCAAGGGAAAAGGTAGAGGATGTCAGGACCCCGGCTCAGCTTGTCCAAGAAGCGAAGAGGTTATATGATGAGGCCCAGACCAGGCTGGCGCAGCGTGATTGGGCAGGTTACGGCAATAACCTGGAAAAGTTGCGGGCCCTTTTGGAGGAATTAGCGAATAAATTACAGTAAAACTAATTACTTTTCAAACGAGTATTTACATCCCTGAGACACATTTTTGTGTTTCTTTCAGGGATGTTTTTATTTAGCATTGTTATATTAACCGGCTTATTAACCGGCTCGAGCAGTGACGGAATGTTCACCAGGCGATTAAAACCATTACCGGGCACATCGTTGAGCGTGTCGCCGGTTATTTAACAAGATGTTGTGCCGACTTCGGAATGCTGGAACCCGGTATTAAAGGAGTACGTAAAATCATTCCTTATCGGATTGAGCCCAGGGTCGCCGTTTTTCTGGCTTATGATCTGCATTTCTCGGACCTGGCTCTGGATTCGCGGGTTCAGAACGCAAATGCCTGGAGACAAAGGTGGATATTTTTAAAGTGTTCTGAAGAACATCGATGTGAGCAGGATGGAAGCGTCCCCGCTGTTTGACGGTATCCGGGACAAGTGGATTGCTCAAGGGGAACAACAGGGTGTACAAAAAGGTCCACAGCTTCGCCATGAAAAACAAACCTCCTTCGCTACCCCTGGTTCTTACGGAACGGGTAACCGAAGGAGGGTAAATCCGACAAGGTTTGCGTACCTTTTCAACACCACTGGACTAACATTTTTCCCGTAGCCGGTGGCATTTTCTTTCAAGGACGCAAACCCTTGAATTTCCTCATGGTGCCGAAGGCGGGAGTCGAACCCGCACGGGGTGTGAGCCCCACCGGATTTTGAGTCCGGCGCGTCTGCCAGTTCCACCACTTCGGCATACAGTAATTTAAATATTAGCACATCGCCGGTGAATTGTCAATGCCCCAGCCTTTTCCTGTTGTTGCATGGCCGGAATGTTGTTCACAAAGGTTTTCCGGGGGTGAGCAGGATTGGCTTTCCGTCTATAGAAAAATATATTTCATCAGGGCAAAAGCGCCATATTTTGCCCGGTGGGAGTGAATCCTGTTGTACCCGGATGATCGGGAGTTAATAGACCGTTCCGTTGCGGGCGATCTGGAGGCCTTTTCAGAACTGGTACGCCGTTATGAGAAGAAAGTTTTTACCGTTGCCTTCCGTTTTACCGGCAATTACAGCGATGCCTGTGACCTGGCCCAGGAGGTTTTTATCCGGGTTTATCAGGCTTTGCCCCGTTTCCGGGGCGAAGCCAGTTTTACTACCTGGCTCTACCGCATTACCGCCAACCTGTGCCGGGACGAGTTGCGCCGGCAGAAACGGCATAAAAAAACCTCCCTGGATGAAATGGTAGCTAACCCGGCCGGTACTCCCCATCCCGTGGATGAGGACCTTTCTCCCGACGACGTTTTGGAACGCCGGGAGTTTCAGGAAATGGTGCAGGTTTGCCTGAACGAACTGCCCGAGGAGTACCGGCTGGTTCTGGTGATGAGGGAGATCCAGGGTCTTTCCTACGAGGAAATAGCTGCGGCGCTGGACATTTCTTCGGGGACGGTTAAATCCCGCCTCAGCCGCGCCCGCCAGGCCTTCCGGCAGAAAATATCCGGACGGCAGGAACTTTTTGCGTTCCGGCCTCGTCTGGTTAAATAAAGGAGGGATGGCATATGCGTTGTCAGCAGATCCAGGAACTTCTTTCCGCATACCTGGACGGTGAAGTGGAGCCCTCCCAGCAATCGCAAATAAAAGTCCATTTAGAAACGTGTCCTGCCTGCCGGGGCCAGTGGGAAGATTTAGTGGCTTCCGTGGCACTGCTGCGCGGTCTCCCCGAGGTATCTCCCCCGGCATTCTTTCGGGAGCAATTGCGCCTCAAGCTGGAAAGCAGGAGTTTTTCTGCCCCCCGGCGCAGGTCCTGGTTTGGCTGGCCCAGGTTTATTGCTGCCGCAGCCGTATTAATGGTTGCCCTGTCGGTTACCACCCTTTGGTCCGGTTATATTCATCCGCAAGATTTCTTGCCCTGGAAGAACGACCGGGATTCTGCCCAATCAATTACCGTGGCTGGCCGGTCCCCGGAAAAAGAGGGGAGTATCGTTTCCCCGGGGCTGCGGCAGGAATCTTTAAAGCTGGAAGCCAGGGCGTCCCGGGAAAAAGATGGGCGCGGCGATGGTGATGTTGGGAGACAGGAAGTTAATGCCGGTGGTAATTCATTGTTGAGGGAAGATACCGGGAAGGAAGCTCCATCCGTGACACCCCCGCGGGCTGCCCCCAGGTTAATGGCCTTCAGTTCCCCGGAAATGCCCTCCGGAGAAGGAGATAAATCCGTCCCCGGTACCAGCCGTTCCGGTTCGAACGGGGAACTGCGGGTCATGGCCGGTTCCCAAAATGCATTGCCTGCTCCGGAGGGTAAAATGGTACAGGCCTCTGATGCGGATCTGCCTGGTACGGACGTCAAAACCGTCAAAGAGTTTATTCTTATTCTGGAAGTGCCCGATATCAGCAAAGCCAGGAAAGATGTGTTGCATCTGGTGCAGAAATATAACGGCCTGACGGGACCGGAAGAGCCGGAAGTAGTTGGCCAGTCCAGTGTTCAGTCCACAGTTATGATTATTATTCCTGATGAGTTCTGGTCGAAGTTTCAGGAGGATTTAAAGAGTTTGGGTCAGGTAAAGGAGCCCCAAACCCGCTCCCGGGATATCACATTGGAATATAACGGGCTGGTAAAGAACCTGGCCCTTTTAAAGGAGAAGGAAAAAGAACTCCAGTCCTCCACCACAGGTTCCGATTTACAGGAATTGCAACGGGTGCAGGGCGAGATCAACAAAACGATGGGTCAGTTGCACGCTCTATCAGAAGCGGCCCGGAAGACTGCGGTAGAACTTGTGTTATGTACAAATTCTTCTTGCCAGCAGGACCAATTGCAGGTAAAATAGGGTAGGGCAAAGCGCCAGAGAATAACTTTTTGGGGGTTATCCCATACTAGATGTACCCAGTCTTTAAAAAAGGAAAGGGGGGAGCGGGTTGCGGGAAAAGGTAGAGGAGGTACTGAATAAAATACGCCCTGCCCTGCAGCGGGACGGCGGCGACGTGGAACTGGTGGATGTCGGTGCCGATGGCGTGGTTAAAGTCAGGTTGAAGGGTGCCTGTGGCGGGTGACCCATGTCCACCTATACCCTGAAAATGGGGATTGAGCGGTCGCTCAAGCAGGCAATTCCGGAGGTTAAAGAAGTCATTCAGGTTTAAAGCGGTCAGAAAGCCTCTGCACAAGCAGGGGTTTTTTCTATAAAAGGGGGTGGCCCAGGTGCAACGGTACAAAGTGGCCGTATGCCAGATGATTATACACCAGGAAAAGGAAAAAAATCTTGTCCGCGCCCGGGAGATGATCGCCCGCGCCGCCGGGCGGGGAGCCAGGCTGGTGGTTCTGCCGGAAATGTTTAACTGTCCTTATGTGGCCAGGCTTTTTCCCCGGTATGCAGAGAGTTATCCGGACGGACCCAGTGTGCAGATGTTGTCCCGGGCAGCCCGTGAAGAAGGGGTTTACCTGGTGGGTGGTTCTCTGCCGGAGCAGGATGGGGACCAGGTTTACAACACCAGTTTTATTTTTGCACCCGATGGGCGGCTGCTGGGTAAACACAGAAAGATGCATCTTTATGATGTGGAACTGGCCAGCGGGTTAACGGTCAAAGAATCCAGCACCCTTGGTGCGGGAAACCGGGTTACGGTGATTTCCTGCGAATTGGGTGTCCTGGGTGTGGCTATTTGTTATGATGTCCGATTCCCCGAGTTAATGCGGTTGATGGTATTACAGGGAGCCCGGGTGGTAGTTATTCCGGCGGCCTTTAACATGACCACCGGCCCGGCCCACTGGGAGTTAATTTTCCGCATGCGGGCCATTGATAACCAGGCCTATTTTATCGGGGCCTCTCCGGCCCGTGATCCCATGGCGTCCTACGTGGCATACGGTCACTCCCTGGTAGTGGACCCCTGGGGGAATGTGGTGAGAATGGCCGGGGAAGGGGAAGAGATTATTTTTGCCGATATAGATATGGGTTTGGTCGAGCGGATTCGCTCGGAACTGCCTTTGTTGCGTCACCGGCGTACGGATGTTTATTCCCTGGAGTTGCTCACCCCGGATTCTCTTTGATAGAATAAAAAAGAATGGGGTGAGCAGATGTTAAGTTTTGGCATTGTGGGCCTGCCTATGGTGGGTAAAACGACCATCTTTAATCTGGTAACCGAAAGCGGTGTGCAAACTTCCAACTTTATGACCGGTAAAACCGAGACCAATGTAGGTATGGCCCGGGTGAGGGATCCCCGGGTGGATTTTCTTTCCCGCCTGTTTAAACCCCGCCGTACCATTTACGCCCAGGTACAGTGCAGTGACGTGCCCGGTTTGGTGCGGGGAGCCAGTGAGGGCAAAGGTGTGGGCAATCAGTTTCTGGAAGGTATCCGGGGGGTGGACCTGCTGGTTCATGTACTCCGGGCCTTTACCAACCCGGATGTGCCCCATGTGGATGGAGAAATTGATCCCGTGAGGGATCTGGAAACGGTTGGTTTAGAGTTGCTCTTTGCCGATATGGAATTGCTGGAAAAACGCATCGACCGGATTAAAAATGGCAAAAAGGTTACCAGAGAAGGTGCCTTTGAACTGGAAGTATTGGAAAAATGCCTGGCTGCCCTGGAAAAAGAGGTGCCTTTGCACCAGGTGGATCTTACGGAAAAAGAAAGGGCGGCACTGCGCAATTATAATTTTTTAACTGAAAAACCCGTGATTTTAGTAGTTAATACCGATGAGGAGCAGTTTAAGTCCCGCCGTTACCCGGGACGGGATTCCCTGGAGGAGGCGGCGTCGGCCCGGGGTTTAAAAATGATTGAAATCTGCGGTCAGATGGAGATGGAAATAAGCCAGCTTTCACCGGAGGACCGGGAACTGTTCCTGGCTGACCTGGGGGTTGCGGAACTTGGCTCGGACCGCCTGGTGCGCACTGCTTATGAAGAGCTGGGTTTAGTCTCTTTCTTTACCGTTGGTGAGGATGAAGTAAAGGCCTGGACCATCCGGCGGGGTACCGATGCCAAAAGAGCGGCCGGTAAAATCCATTCCGATATTGAGCGCGGGTTTATCCGGGCGGAAGTGGTGGCCTTTAACGACCTGTACCAGTTGGGTTCTATGGCCAGGGTAAAGGAAAAAGGCCTGGCCCGGCTGGAGGGCAAAGACTACATTGTTCAGGACGGAGACATCATCAACTTCCGGTTTAACGTGTAGATTTCGGCCCGCAACCCTTTTCCGGACGAGCTGCAGGACTATTCCGTAAGTCCGGTGGGAGGGTTATTATATTTTGTACAAAAATCGCAATTTTCAGTCTTTATCTCTATGGCATAATAGTATAAACGATAATCTGGGGGTTTTATATATGGGTTACCGCGATCTTTTTCCCGATGAACTGGCCGCCCGGGTGGAAAAGGCGCTGGAACTCCTGGCCGACTGTACGGTTTGCGCCCAAAACTGTCATGTCAACCGGCTGGAGGGGGAAAAGGGGTTCTGCCGGGGCGGGCGCCTGGCGGCAGTGAGCAGCTGGGGGCCTCATTTTGGGGAAGAGAAGGTCCTGGTGGGCAGGTACGGTTCAGGAACCATCTTTTTCGCCCACTGCAATCTGGCCTGTCGTTTTTGCCAGAATTGTGATATAAGCCAGTATGGTGAAGGTACGGAACTCAGCGCCCGGGAACTGGCCGACGCCATGCTGGAACTGCAGGATAGGGGGTGCCATAATATCAATCTGGTCTCCCCCAGCCATTATGTGCCGCAAATTTTGGAGGCTTTACTTATCGCCGCCGGGGATGGCTTAACCCTGCCGCTGGTTTACAATACCGGCGGGTATGATGCCCTGCATACTTTAAAGTTGCTGGACGGGGTGGTGGATATTTACATGCCCGATATCAAGTTCGGGGATGATCAGATTGGGGAGCGCTATACCCGGGCGGCCGGTTATTTTACGGTGGCCAAGCAGGCAGTTAAAGAAATGCACCGGCAGGTAGGGGATCTGGTGGTGGACGAGCGGGGTATTGCCGTGCGGGGGCTGCTGGTGCGTCACCTGGTCATGCCCGGCGACCTGGCCCGTACCGGGGCGGTGATGAAATTCCTGGCCGGGGAGATATCCCCCAACACCTTTGTAAATATTATGGATCAATATTACCCGGCCTATGAAGCCTATCGCTATCCGGAGCTTTCCCGGCGGATTACCAGGGAAGAGTTTCGCCGGGCCGTGGAAATAGCACGGAATCATGGTTTGCGCCGCATTTACACGTAAAAGATAAAATCACCCTCTCTATCCGGGCGGCGGTTGTTCCCCGTCGCGTAAGGCGACCCGGAACGACCGGCCGTCTTTTTCATTATTCTCCGGGATAGTATGTAAAAATGGTGGTATAAAATACTTTTCCTGTGAAATACTAGGCCCCGAGAGGAGGTGAGAGCGATGCATCACTGGCGGATGACCGAAATGGAAAAACTGCACATTATGGAGCAGTTAAGGGCTGAAGAACTGTGCACCAAAAAGGCCCGTTTCTACCTGAATCAGACCAGGGATCCGGCGGTACAGGGCCTGTTGCAGCAGTGCATTGATAAAGGGCAGCGGCACATCAGCACCCTGAACAACCTGCTCCAGGATGCCGGATTGCCGGGAATGCCCCGCCACTAAATTCCAATTCCCAAACCAGGAGGTGTCAATTAGTGCAGCTTTCTGACCGGGATATTCTCGCCGATATGCTCGTTGGAGCCAAGATGCTTTCCACGGGTTATCACATGGCCGTGCTGGAGGCGGCCAATGACCGGGTACGGAATACCCTCATCCATGTCAATAATGAAGAAATGAGCACCCAAAAGCAAATCTTTGATCTGATGCATTCCCGGGGCTGGTACCCCCTCGATCCCGTGTTCACCGGTACACCAATGGGACCGGAGGCCACCAACATTCGTGGGCCAGAGGGACCCATGGGGAGAATGGCTCCCGGAATGGGTCCCGCACAAGCATGAACTGATTGCTAAAGTTTCCAACTGCAAAAAAAGACCGGAATGGGTTTATTGAGCATTGCAGGCCCCTACGCCGCACCGGGCGGAAGGGGTCTTTTTTTTGCTCGCGAAAGGGAACTGGTGGTACGCCGGCGAATGTTTTAAAGAAGGAGGGTGAGAAAAATGTCCGACAGGAAAAAGACAAGGAAGATTGCCATTCTTGGTGGGCCGGGTACGGGTAAAACCACGTTATGTAAACAATTAGATGTGGATTACAGCATGGCCGGGTATATAAGCGACGTTTGCCTGGAATTTGCCCGCTCATACATTGCCTGGTACGGGGTGCCCAAAAGCATTTTTGAACAGTTTTTGCTTTACGAGGGGCAGAAACGCCGGGAGGAGGAACTTTCCTACTGCGACATCATTTTTTGCGATAACGCCACCATTTTAAATTACGTCTACGGTCTGTTAAGCTGTGATTTCAAGAACCCCAAAGAGGTTTACGCCTTGATGAAACTCTATGAGTGGGCCATGCGCGACCTGCCCGAGTATGACATCTTTTACGTGCCCCGGGAGTTTGATGTGGAGAAAGACGGCATAAGGTATCAGGATCATGATTTTGCGATGGTTGTGGATGCCAAAATAAAAAATTTCCTGGATATCATGAATGTGCCGTATACCATCGTAAGCGGGGATCTGGAAAGCAGGGTACGGATAGTTAAGGAAAAAGTCGGTTTTGTGGAAAAACGCAAGCGCTGTGCTTCCATCCACGAAGTGGCCTTACAGAACGAAAATGGAAGTTGTAAAGTGTAGTTATCCCCGGCGGGATGTCGTCACAACAGGTTCAGGCCTTGACTACCTGGCCATATTCACCTGCCGGAGCATTTTGCTCCGCCGGTGGAGCAGGAGCTGGAGTCCTGGTGGCATTGAGGATGGCCAGCAGGGCCACTCCCACATCGGCAAAGACGGCCTCCCAGATGGTGGCCAGCCCGAAGGCCCCGAGACCAAGGAAAAAGGCTTTCATTCCCAGAGCCAGGACAATGTTTTGCCTGACGATGGCTCTGGTGTGCCGGGCAATTTCCATGGCGGAGGCCAGTTTGGACGGAGCATCCTCCATGAGCACCACGTCGGCGGCTTCAATGGCCGCATCGGAACCCAGCCCGCCCATGGCCACTCCCACATCGGCCCTGGCAATAACGGGGGCATCGTTGATACCATCACCGACAAAGGCCAGCTTCTGCCGTGCAGGCAGGGCGGCCTTTAGTTCTTCCACCCGCCGGACCTTGTCCTCTGGCAGGAGCTGGGCATGATAGTGATCTATGCCCAGCTTTTCGGCTACCCTGCGGGCAGCCCTTTCCTCATCGCCGGTCAACATGACTACTTTTTTTACCCCGAGGGCTTTTAGCCTGGTAATGGTCTGGTGGGCGTCGGGTTTGATTTCATCGGTAATGATGATGTATCCGGCCGGGATGCTGTCTATGGCCACGAATACGGTATTACCTTCTGTATTGGAAGTGTCACAGCATATTCCCTCCCGGGCCAGGAGGCGGTCGCTCCCAACCAGAACCCTTCTGCCTTCAACCCGGGCTACGATACCGTGGCCGGGGGTTTCCCGGTAGTCGCTCACCTTATCTCCGGGAATTTCCCGGCCCCAGGCCTGGCGGATGGACTGGGCTATGGGGTGGGTGGAGTAAGCTTCGGCAGCCGCGGCGTAAGACAGCACCTCTTCTGGTTCAAAGCCGTTTTGGGCGACCACCCGGGTGACCCGGAAAACCCCTTTGGTTAAGGTTCCCGTTTTATCAAAGACCACCGTGTGGAGGTTGGCCAATGCGTCCAGATAGTTGGCCCCTTTGACCAGAATGCCGTGGCGGGAGGCACTGCCAATGCCGCCAAAATAGGACAGAGGTATGGAAATAACCAGCGCACAGGGACAGGAGATGACCAGGAAAACCAGTGCCCGGTAAAGCCATTGGGAAAAGGTAGCACCGGGCAGCACCAGCGGGGGAACAAGGGCCAGCATCAGGGCCCCCAGCACCACCACGGGTGTGTAGTAGCGGGCAAAGGTGGTGATAAACCTTTCCACAGGAGCCTTTCTGGCCGCGGCACTTTCGACCAGCTCCAGGATCCGGGCTGCGGAGGAGTCCTTAAAAGGCCTGGTTACCTTTACGGTCAGGAGGCCCTGGCCGTTGATCATGCCGGCCAGGACTTTTTCTCCCCTTTCCACCTTGCGTGGTACGGATTCTCCCGTGAGGGCCGAGGTGTCTACAAGGGATACTCCCTCCAGTACCTCGCCGTCTACGGGCACCCTTTCTCCCGGCCGGACCACAATGATCTGTCCTGTTTCCACTTCCTCCGGTTTTACCTGCCTGGTTTCGCCGTTCACCAGCAAATTGGCGTAATGGGGACGGATATCCAGGAGAGCGGCGATACAGCGGCGGGACCGACTTACGGCCCGTTCCTGGAAGTACTCTCCAAGGGAATAAAAGAGCATTACCGCCACCGCTTCGGGCAACTGGTGAATGGCGATAGCACCAAGGGTGGCCACGCTCATCAGGAAATTTTCATCAAAAAACTTCCCGCGCACCAGATTTTTGAAGGCTGTCCAGAGGACCTCCTTACCCACCAGCAGGTAGGCGGTAAGCAGGACCAGGTACTCGGCCCAGGAATAAGGGGTTTGGCGCAGGGGTTCTTGAAAAAGATAACCTGTTACCAGCAGGGCGGCGGTGGTACCGATGACCACAAGGTTTCTTTTCCCTTTCTCTTCTTCCTTTGCCGTTTCGACTTCGCCGTATTCCCGCAGCTTTACCTCCGGTTTGATGCGGGAGATAACCTTCTGGGCCTGCCGGGCCAGTTCCGGGGGCATCTCCAGGGTGCGGCTGGCAAAGTTGATGGCAACATGTTCCAGCCCCTTAATCTGTTGCAACTCGTGCTCTATTTTGGCCGCGCAACCGGGGCAGTCCAGACCAACCAGGGTGTAGCGCATGGACATACTCCTTTCACCGCTCTTCCGCAAAGTGTGCCTGGGCCTCGCGGATCAGGTTGACGATGTGGTCGTCATCCAGGGAATAATAGACCATTTTCCCTTCGCGGCGATACTTCACCAGGCGCATTGCCTTCAGCAGCCGGAGGTGGTGGGAAACGGCAGGCAAACTCATTTCCAGGATTTCCGCCAGATCGCATACGCAAAGTTCCCTGTAGGACAGGAGGTAGAGGATCTTGGTGCGGGTTTCGTCTCCCAGCACCTTGAAAAGTTCCGACAAACCGGCTACTTCCAGCACTTTGTCCTTGAGATCTTCTATATCAGTGGATAGACAAAAGGTATCACAAACATCATTGCAGGATGTATGCCTGGCCGTGTGGATTACCCCCTCTTATTTAATCTTAAAAGATTAAGCAATTACTTAATTGAATTATATTTTTGCCAATCACCATTTGTCAAGCTGCTAAAATGTTATCGGCATGAAGCCGGTCCGCTGGGCCCCGGAGGGGGTATGTTTGCCGGTTGTTGCTTCCTGTGCCCGGGCTGGAGTAAAATGGAGGTGTTCGGTGGAAAGGAGATGATCTAGCGGACATGTTTGAAGCTTTGTACCTGCTGGCAGGGGTAACTGCCGGGGTGCTGGCCGGCTGGCTGTTGGCCGGCATCCGTATACGGGCCCTGTCGGCTGAGGTCGTGGCTGCCCGGAGCAAGGCGATGGCGGCGGAAGGCATTAATGCCGAGCTGCGCCAGCAGCTAAACCAGGTGCAGCAGGAATTGAATGATCTCCGCCTGCAAGTGGTCCGGGAACACCAGGCCCGGGTTAGGGCGGAAACTTCCCTGGAAGAGACCAGAAATAGCTTTAACGAGCAGAAAAAACTCCTTGCCGAAGCCACCCAGCGCCTCAGCGATACCTTCAAAGCCCTCTCCGCCGAAGCTTTAAAAAGCAACAATCAGGCTTTTATCGAATTGGCCCGCCAGGTACTGGAAGGCGTGGTTGTGGAAGCCCGGGGCGATCTCCAGAAGCGGCAGGAAGCCATTGATGCCCTTATTAAGCCCCTGAAAGAAGAGCTCGCCCGGTATGAGGCCCAGGTGCGGGCCATGGAAAATGCCCGCCAGGAAGCTTATGGAAGCTTAAAAAGGCAGCTGCAGGAGCTCAGCCAGACCCAGCAGTTGCTGCACAGGGAGACGAGCAACCTGGTAAACGCCTTAAAAGCCCCCCAGGTGCGGGGGAGATGGGGAGAAATAACCCTGCGCCGGGTGGTGGAAGTGGCGGGCATGTCCCCGTACTGCGACTTTGTGGAACAGGTTTCGGTGGAGACGGAAGAGGGAAGGCTGCGTCCCGACCTGGTGGTAAAGCTTCCGGGGGGCAGGACGGTGGTGGTGGATGCAAAGGTCCCGTTAAAGGCCTACATGGAAGCCACCGAATCTGCCGATGAAAACGCGTGGCGCCAGGCCATGCAAAGACATGCCCAGGCCGTGCGGGCGCACATGCAGTCCCTGGGTTCCAAGGCCTACTGGAGCCAGTTTACGCCCGGCCCCGACTTCGTAGTTCTTTTCCTGCCGGGGGAATCCTTTTTCAGCGCCGCCGTGGAGCAGGACCGGCGGTTGATTGAAGATGCCCTGGCCAGCCGGGTGCTGCTGGCCACTCCCACCACTTTAATTGCCCTTTTGCGTACTGTGGCCTTGAGCTGGCAACAGCATCATATGGCCGAAAACGCCCGGCAGATTGCCGAAGCGGGCATGGAGCTCTACGAGCGGGTGTGCAAGTTTGCCGGGCACCTGGCTAAAATAAAGGATGGCCTGCAGAAGGCCACCCAGTCTTTTAACAATGCCGTCGGTTCCTGGGAGAGCCGGGTGGTGCCGGGGGCCAGGCGCTTAAAAGAACTGGGAGCCGCCATGCCGGGCAAGGAACTTTTACCCTTAAGCCAGGTGGAAATCGCCCTGCGGGAATTGCCCCCGGAGCGGGAGTAGGGCGTGGGGGGCAGCCGTGCTTGAATTCCTGCGGGGTGCCGTCCCGGAAAAAAACCCGGCAGGGCGGGATCGGGACTATGTTCCCAGGTTATTGCGGGAAAGCCATCCCCTCTTTTGATTCCCTTTCCGCGAGACCCAACAGGTAAAGAAATGCGAATGCGGGTATCTTGACTATAGGCGTGCTGGTTTTAAAAGGCAAAACTCCGTAATCATCTGCATTCCTGGTAACAAGCACGGCTCCCAGAGTGTCTGTCGAATTCGCAAGTTCAACTATTGCATCGTTCTTCTTTAGAGAAGTGTCTTCCCTGTACTTAACCTCTATCAAAATCCTGCCCTTCGGAAAGGCAACAACTATGTCTACCTCCTTGTTTCCCCCTTTGCCCCGGTAGTACCCGATTTTAGGTAGAACCGGATAGTAGAACGAAACCACATGTTTGAAGACTGCCGTTTCAACGATTGTTCCCATTTCATTGGGGTCAGATAAAACGTTTTCGTTTAGCAGCAGGACCGCATTCCGCAGCGCGGCATCCGCTATATATACCTTCGGCTTCCCCTTCAGGATCTTCTTTCCCCCAACTTCCACCGGGTTGCTTATATACACGAGATTTGATTGCTCCAGCAGGCTCAGGTAATGGGCCACTGTCTGGCGGGAAATCTGCAGTTCCTTCGCAATTGACTCCTGTACTATAATCCCGCCGCTGTGAAGGCACAGATAGAGAAAAATCTTTTCCAGGTCGTTCACGTTTCTCGTCCCAAAAAGGGCAGTCAAATCTCTTTTCAGAACCTTGTCCGCAATGTCTTCCCGCAGAATCCGCTGGGCAAAGGCAGTGTCATCGGACAAAGCAAGTTCCGGGAAACCTCCTATCATGAGATAACGGTGGAAGTGCCTCTGTAGCCCGGACAGCAGCAGCATTATATTAACCAGCTCACCTTTATCGAGGTAGTGCAATCTGGTTGGCTTTATACCCGCCCGGAGAGAAGGTTTTTCCGGCGCTCCAATTAGTTCCATATACTCGTAAAAGGATAGAGTGGGAATTTTAACCGTTACCCACCTGCCCACACCGCTTTCTATACCGCGAGCGGAGAGGATAGGCGTAGCGGAACCTGTAACCATTATCCGGTAGCGGGGGTTCTGGTCATACAAAACTTTAAGCCAGGTATCCCAATCCTTTGCATACTGGATTTCGTCAAAGAAAAGATACAGCTCATCTTCCCCGTTTCCGGCAACGTTATTTAAGAACAGCTCCACAAGCCGGCCAATGTCGAAAAACTTCAGGAGAGGGTGGTCATAAGAGAGATACAAAATCCTTCTGGCTGGTACACCTTTATTTAACAGCTCCCCTATAACCTGGTACATTATCGTCGTTTTTCCTACCCTCCTGGCTCCAGATAGAAAAACTACCCGGCGCAACTGAGGGTGCATCAGTGCTTTTTTAATTTCATAAAACGCCACTCTTTTGACGGGTTTATTCAATTCCTTCGAAACCATTTCTGTTGACCACCAGGGATTGAAATTTATCATTACTTTGAAAGCCTGTTCATCTCCAAGAAAAGCCACGTATCACACCACCAAAATTAAAAGTTTGTTGTTCTCATTTTACATTTTTGCGTCTCTTTTGTAAAGTGTAATTTATATTTTGGCTTATTGTAAGGCAGGTAAGCCGGTAGGTAGGTAGGTAGTTTTTTTCGTATAAATAATTATCCAAAACAGGTATTGCCAACCAATACCACCTGATATAAACTGATATCAGGTTATGTTTTATTCTCCCGTGAGCTTCCAGGGGACTATTACTTTACAAGATAGGAGGTGAAGCCGGTTACCATCCAGGCAACCGGCGGGAGATGAAAATTGTAGCCCTTTGCGGCAGTCCCAGGAAAAACCACAGCCGGACCGGACAACTGCTTAAAGAAGTGCTGGCGGGTGCCCAATCGGTTGGAGCGGATACCGAGTATATTGATCTTACAAATTTAAAATTAAACTACTGCCTCGGCTGCGATCGCTGCCATCACCTGGGGCAATGCATCCAGAAAGACGACTTCAATTCTCTATTTGATAAGATCCTATCTGTCGATGGGCTGGTGCTGGGTAGCCCGGTTTACATTTACCATGTCACAGCTCAATTTAAGACCTGGGCTGACCGTTTGGGTAATGCCATTCACTGCCAGCGCCTGATGGGTAAATACGGAGCGGTGGTAAGTACTGCCGGGGGTTCCGGCCAGGACGAAACGGCCGACTACCTGGAGCGGCTTTTGAAACGGCTGGGAGCGCAAAGCGTGGGGCGGGTGGCTTGCGTCCTGGACGACGGGCTCATACCGGCAGATGCGGAACCGTTAAGGCAGGCGAGGGCCTTGGGAGTCACCCTGGCCCGGGCAATTGAGGAAAAGAAAGAATTTCCGGAGCAGCTCCAGGAACAGGAAAGGTTACGTAAATATTTCCGGGACGTAATCATTAAGCGGAGGGACAGGTGGGATTGGGAATACCGTTACTGGCAGGAAAAAGGCTGGCTGTAACATCTATACGTACAATAAAGCGAATAATTAATACGCGGAAAAAAGAGATTTGCGATTACCTGACCAGGATCGGCCATCCCCTTTTGGCGGCAGCGGTTAGCATGTCTTTGGGCCGGACCGCCCAGGTCTGAGTGATCCCTGGTTTTAAAACAGGAAGAGATGATTTTCCCCGGGCGTGACCGCGAAAAGTCCGGCTTCCACAGCATCGGCCACATCCACGGGCCGGGGATAGAGGAGATGATGGAGACGGCGAAACTGGAGGGACAGGGGCTGTGCTGCTCATCGTCAACGCCGATGACTTCGGTTACACGGTGGGAGTAAACCGGGGGATTATTAAAGCCATGGAATGCGGGGTGGTCACCAGCACCAGCCTGATGGTCAACCAGCCGGGGACCGGGGATGCCCTGGCCGTTTTGCGCCGGGGAAGGTTGAAGGCCACCGGGGTACACCTTTGCTTGACGGCGGGCAGGCCCGTGTGTGACCCGGCAGCCGTACCTTCATTAGTAGACGGCCGGGGATGGTTTAAAGGAAGGGACACCCTCCTGTCTGGGCCCTTAAACGGGGAGGAAGTGAGGCGGGAATTCCTGGCCCAGGTGGAAATGGTCAGGGCGGCAGGGGTATGGGTAAGCCACCTGGATACACACCATCATGTCCACACACATTCCGTAATATTGGAAGCCCTGCTGGATGTGGCCCGGCGCTGCGGGCTGCCTGTGCGAAGCCTGGACTCTTCCATGCGCCAGAGGCTTATCAGGCAGGGTGTGCCCACTCCCGATTACTTTTGCGGCCACTGGTTTGGTGAGCAGGTTTCCGGGGAATCGTTTCGCCGGTTTGTCGCTGCCGGGCTGCAGAGCGGTGCCGGGGTGATGGAGTTGATGACCCATCCCGGTCTGGCGGACGAAGAACTGAGGCAACGGAGCAGCTACACCTGGCAGCGGGAAAGGGAACTGGCCATTCTCTGTGACCCGGCCACCAGGCAGTGGCTGCTTGAGCAGGGGATCAAACTGGCGAGTTATCCGGATCTGGCAGGTCACCCCCCTGGTTAGAGTTTGGAGGCCACTTCATGAAGGCGGGAACCGATTTGCTGCAGTTTTTCCACCATTTCAGCTATCTTTTCCATTGCCCTGGCCTGTTCCCGGGTGATGGTGCTGTTTTTCTCAATGCCGGCAGTCACTTTTTCAATGGAAGCATTGAACTGGTTTAACGTCTTTTCTATTTCCCTGGCGGAGCGGCTGCTTTCCTCGGCCAGCTTGCGTACTTCCTGGGCCACCACGGCAAATCCCCGGCCCACCTGGCCGGCGCGGGCCGCTTCGATGGCGGCGTTCAATCCCAGGAGCTTGGTCTGGTCGGCCACGTTCTGGATGAAGGTCAGGATCTGGGTGGTGCTCTTTACCTGCCGGGCTGCTTCCTGCGACTCCCGGACAAGGGTTTCGCCGGTGGCGGCCAACTCCTGGGAGGAAGCGGTAAATTCATGGATGGCATAGGCCGCCTGCTGGATGGCCTCTGCCACCGCTTCGGCCTGGGCCTGTATCTGTGCCTTCATTTCCTCATCCCTGAGCATCTTGACTACCAGGGCCGAGGCAATCCGGGCTATGGGCTGCACGATTTCCAGCTTGCCGGCAATCCCGAAGGTACCGATTTTTTCCCCGTTTACCTTGATGGCCAGGCTAAAACCTTCCTTCATGGTCCCGCCCGAGGCGGCGGCTTCCCCGGCGGTCACGCTGTACTCGTCCACCGGAGAGGTAAGGATGGTCCGGGCACCTTGATGGGCTACTCCCACACGCGTTCGGGCGGAGTCGGCAATGATGGTGCCGGTCCGGTCGCAGACAATGGTGTGGTGTCCTGTTTCCCCGTAGATGAACTCGGTGATTTGCCTGGCCACGTCCAGCCGCAATTCCACTACTCTCACTCCTTTTTATATAAATATGAGTTTGCACTTGTGCGTCAAAAAATACCGATCTCCCTCTAATGTTACCTTTATGATGATCAGGCCAACCCACTAAAAATAATTCGGCAGAAATTAAACTTTCCTTGCCGGGGTCCGAAAAAATTTCGTGTAACTTGAAATAACAAAGGCGGCCGGTGATCCCGCAACAAGGAAAACAAGGGATACCGCCGCCCGGGTGGGCCATGCGAGACCTGCTCATATCACATCTTTTAAGTGTCCCGGGAGCTTGAAGCGGAAAAAGACGGCATCAGAAAATTTCCCGTCTTAAGTTTCGCGGACACAAGTGTGTCCTTTCCTCCTGCTATCCTGAGAGAAAAACAAGCAGGGAGGAGGGATTACGATGGCTGTATGCGACCCTTTCCTAAGCGATTACCTGGAAAAGGGGAAAATCATCGAAAAGGTCGACCTCACCGGCGAAGTCACGGGCGTTTTTTTGAAGGCGGGGGAGGAAAAGTTCCCCTTGTTAAACTACCCTTACCGGCTGCTCTGCTACCGGAAGGATGACGGTGAGCTTTTATTCACCGTGGATTTAGAGACGTCTGTTTTCGGTACTTGCTGTTTGGGAGCTCATTCAAAAGACTGTCACCACAATTTCGGACCGGCAGACAAGGATATGGGTTATGAAGACTTCAAAGAGAAGGCAATAGATATAGCCATGAAGTTAATAAAAGACGGCGCGTTCTGGGAAAACATCAGCCTCGAAGACCTCAAACCGTACCTGCTGGAATGAACCTAAAACCGCAAGCAATGAACTATATCTCACTCTGTAGCCGGCAAGATCGTATTTGGCAAGACCTTGTTCGCCGCACCGCCTTCGGTCCCGGGTTGGAAGAAAAAACAAGCATCCGGAAGGAAAATAAACCAGATAGCGAGATGAGGGGGAATACGAAGATGAGTGAATTTCGTCGGATTGTTGAAAAATTGGCAATATTAATTGATGAACTAAAGAATAATAATCAGGGAATACGTTCAGATGATATACCTCGAATAGTTCAAGAAGCTGTTGGTCATGGCTTTGACGCAATAAATTGCTATCCGGGAATTCCAGGTTCTCAGTGCTATGATATAGCACTGTTCATTTCGCTGAATTCGCCATCATATGCAAAAGGTAAAGGGCACCTGAACTGCAGGCAGGCCATAGAGAAACTTGTAC
Organism: Desulfovirgula sp.; assembly: GCA_020725525.1. GTDB lineage: Bacteria > Bacillota > Desulfotomaculia > Desulfotomaculales > Desulfovirgulaceae > Desulfofundulus. Next base: position 1,344 of record DYEX01000020.1, on the reverse strand, counting down.
AGCACATGCAAGGAAATTGTCATAGGCGAACGAGAATTGCCTTACTAATCACAGACAACTGGGATCCTGCAGCTTTTTATGATTGGGAAGCAAATATACGCAATATCAGAGCTGAGGCTCATGTCGAAGCATATCTACTGGCTGGGAGAAATGTCTCAGAAATAAATCTTTGATTCTCTGGATAACACTGGAAGCCAGGTCCATATGGGAGGGGAAGTTACCCATGTCGACGCTAATAGATGATTTGTTAAAAACAGGTATATTGAAAGCCATCAACAAATTTAGGGAAGCGCCAAAAAACGGGGAACTAAAAAAAGAAACCCCTAAGCCATGCACAAGCAACTGCCGGCACTCATGGGCCAGAGAATTTAAGTTTAGCTAAAGCACCTACCCAGCGACTTCATGGCGAACGAGAAATTACCGTGGCAGTACGTTGCAACCTGCTGGCTGGACAAAAGCTTTCACGGCGCTCACAGACGGGCAGGTGGCTGGACCGGAGTACCGGTTGCCTGATAGGTTCCTGCTCGCCCATATCTTACGAAAGCGGCTTCTCATCAAGTGGTTCCAGGTCACGGTTTCGGCAGATTCCATCTGGAAATCCCCAAGTAGGACAGTCTTATGTCTTTCTAATGAAGCTATAGTTGTGATCTGCCGTTTCTCAAAGGGCATGCCACGGAAGATAAGTAATACATGTGCCGCCTGCTTTTTTGATGGGTTCCTGTAAGAAGAGCCCATTATCAATTGGGCTACGGCTTGGCGCACCCTCGAAAAATTTGAAGAAGGTCCGTACGGCTGGTCACTTTTTCCTCTCATGGTGGGTAGCTCGTTAATTTTACCCTGGAAGAATAAATGTTTCATATTTCTTTCCAATCGAGGCAGTTTTTCTGGCCTGGTAAACTGATCAAAAGGAGCTACTCCGACCCCTCGAGCCCGCCGCCGGGAAAGCCTTTGAAAAGGAGGAGCAGGTTCTGATTCGGTGGCGCAGAGACTGCCATAAAAAGCGAGCAACAGCTTTCCCAGGAAGGAGTACGGCAAGGGCTTGAGGAGGGCTGGTAGTTGACTTCCGCAAAAACTACCACTACGAGGTTCTGTCCATCGTAAACAATGCCAGCCTTTTCTTTTTTCACGCGCCCCCCCCCATTCCTGATCACTTTACCCTGCGTAGCCTGGTCCGGCGGAGCGGGTTTGGTTTCTCCACCGTCATGGAGCGAAGACTACCCTTGATTTCTTCGATGTACCCGTCTGCATGGACTTCGAAGAAAAAGTGGTGGGCCTCCCTGGCCAGGAAAGTGATTCCGCGCTCTGCAAAGAAACTCTCCCACAGCTCCAGGGGGAGTTCCTCCG
>DYEX01000159.1 GCA_020725525.1 Desulfovirgula sp. | reverse complement strand
CTCTAGCATGACTTTCCGGGTTAGCCGGTAGGCAGAGACGAAAACACAGGTAGCACAAGGGTTTAGGGCCTCGGAATCCTGTTACTAACTGGCCAGCCGATGCATCGCCTCCAGGTTCAGGGTTTGGGCCAGCTTGCGCTGGACCTCGTTCATCTCAGACAGGGTGAACGTGTCCTTTTTGCGGGCTTGAGGCGGGTAGATGTGGGCCACCTCGTAGATTCCCGACAGTTGCTCCAGGATGGCGGCAATGCTCATGTCCACCCCTGCCTTCGCCAGCCGTCGGCGCAAGAGCGCACATAGCGTCAACGCCAAGACGCAGTAGAAGGCATGCACACGGATCTTCTGGTCCGTCCAGTGGTACATGGGGCTCCAGCCGATGAAGTGCTGGTCCTTCATGTCCCTGATCGACCCCTCGATACACCCCTGGCCCCGGTATCCCAGCACAATGTCCTCCGTGCTCCAATCGTCCCGGTTGGTAAACAGGATGTTCTTGCCAAAGTACTTCTCCACGTACGCCTCCTGGGCCTCATGGTCGATCTCATACTCCAGGCTGATCCGCCCGTCCTTTTCGGTGACCCGCCACTTTATGATCTGGTCCAGGGGCTTGCGCAGGATCTTTTTCACCTGGGCTCGCACCGCCGCCACCGTGGGCACCTTGCCCCCCTTCTTCCGCCCCCAGTACCGTTCGTCCAGGCTCTTCTTCAGCTCCCTGAGCCTCTGGTTCGCCTTCCGCAGGCCGATCACCAGCCCCTGCATCTGGCCCAGGTACAGCGCCTCGTTGTAGGTGACCACTACCGTGCGCACCACCCCGAACACTTCCTTCCGAGTGCGGTAAGCGAGCATGCCCCCAAACTGGGGACCCTCCAGCGGCCGGAACTCGGACTTGGGTACCGCCAAAAGGTCCGGGTGCTGACTGGGTACCAGCGATCCTACAAAACCCATTGTCTCCGAAAGCCGGGCTATGTTCTCTTTGGAGTTGTTCCCCTTGTCCAGGATGAGCGTCACGTCCAGGCACTCGCCCGCCAGGGCCTTGTACCGCTCCACCAGTTCGTCCACCACCGAGGCGAACTCCACGGCATCGGGCCGGTTCCCCGGGTACACCTGGTGGAACAGGGGGATGGCGAAGTCCATGGTCACCATCAGGGCCAGGCCTACCTGCCTTAAGTCGTTGCGCTTCTGCTTGTTGTGCCCCCGCTGGGGCAGTTCTGCCTCGGTGGCGGTGTCTATCCAGGTGAAGAAGTTGGTGGTGTCGTAAACCAGGCTGCGCAGGTCAAGGGAGTACAACTGCACCATTACCTTCGTCAGTTCCACTTCGATCTTGCGGATCTCCTCTTCACCCAGGTAGCCCATGTGATCCCAGAACCGCTGGCTGGAGAGGTGCTCCGGCCTGGCCTTAAGCCACCGGCTCAGACTGGTTTGGCCGTACCATTCCCCAATCTGCCGCTTGCTCTTGGGGGCCACCGCCCGGTTGATGGCGGCGATCAGCATGTACTCACCCACCGAGGGGCCCTGGTTGCGCTTGGGGGCGAACTGGTCGATTATCTCCACCACGGACAGTTCCGCCGCCACCTGGTACAGGGCAGCCACCGCACCGAAGGAGAACACGCGCGCCGTGTACGGCTCCGCCCCGGCCCGCTCCAGCTTCGCCACGATGTCCTCTGCCTTCCCCAGGTACTTCTGCCATATCACCCGGGACCTTCCCTCCACCCAGCCAGTCTGCACCACGTAGTAGTAGGCGTGCCCCTTAATGTTCTTCTTGACGACGGTGGCCATGCCGGCCCCTCCTGACCTGTTAGGTAACAGGACAGTTCGACATGGCCCGCCAGAATTCCTTCCTCCGCAAACCAGCTTATGCACATCTTGCCGCTTCTACCGCGCCACAGAAGGGCTCCACCGGCCGACAAACAGCCCAGCGCTTGTTAGGTAACAGGAAAGAGGGCAAGCGTAGCAACGGTTTCCAGTCCCTTCGGCCAATAAGTAGGAAAGTCATGCTAGGAGGGAGAACTCCTGCAACGGGGCGCCGCGCCGGCGGTGCCCCTTTTTTCATGCCCGGCGGAACGCCCAGCGCCGCGGCGCCCCTCAGGGGGGTTGGAGCG